>NZ_JBAHZZ010000016.1:0-19134 GCF_037132785.1 Flavicella sp.
CACAAGAAAAGATGAAGGAAAATTCAGAAAATCACATGAAAACACTTCAAAATGACTGCAAAAGGGTAGTCAAATATTTTAAACATCACAACATAAAATATGCTGCGTAAAACTAACGATATATAGATGCGAGGTTAATACTACAAAAACCTAAATATCAAAAAAACATAAAACAGACACTAGGCGTATAACTCAGAACTTTTATTTCAGGGAATTCTTGTTTTCCTTTTGTTTTGATATTAGTTTCTTGAAAAAAATGACTTATTCCAAAATCTAAATTTTCTACAATTGCTTTGGCATCTTTTTCGTTTTTTAGAGCGTCACTTTTGTAAGCGAACTCTTGTCCTTTTTCATCATACGTATTAAAATGTGGGGTTGTGATTTTTTGCTCAGACAATGGTAACTCTGTTTTATTTCTGTGCGCAGGTCCATCTGAATCAAATCGAAAGTATGGTTTTTCTGTGAAATCTGGACAATGTAATTTAATACCATATTTATATAATGATATTTTTTTTTCGACAATTAGAGTAATGTTTTCATTGATTGTAGAATGGTCAATTTTTGTTGACTGTTTTAACCAATCACCATTGTTTCTTTTTGGTTGTAAAACAATTGGATTAGTATTGAGGTTTTTTTTCTCGTAAGATAACTCTTGTAAATACTCGTAATTATCTCTAACATCAAAATTTATTTTACTCATTCAGTATTTTTTTTCGTATTGTGGCTAACGTTAAGTATAAGAAACGTAGGGCAGGTGATAAGCACTTTCGTTTCGGTTTATTACTTAGCTAAATATAAATATTTTGCTTTTATCTTTTTTACTATAAACGCCAAATTTTATATTTAGCGGACTTTGTTAATATGCACAGACCTTTAAGTTTAGCACAAACCGCCCTATGTTTTTTATACATTGTTAGGTGTCTGGCTTTTTTCCACAAACTTGCTAGCGTTGGCAGAGACATACTCTTTTACAATTTTGGGTGTAGCGTTGGCTTTAGCCAATTGTAAATGTGTATGGCTTTTAGCGTTGGCTTTTTCAATGTTATAATTTTTCTTTATCAAATTATTTAACGAATTAGAAATATGCCACATTAAAACAGGAGGTACTGCGTTTCCAATTGCTCTATATTGTCTATTGTCAGAAACTGAATCTAGAATAAAATTTTCAGGAAATGATTGAATATTTGATGCTTCTCTTGGAGTAAATCTTCTGTATCTACCATCTATTTTTAAAACAGGGTCAGTACTATTTAAACTAACCTTTGATAGATGTGAACTAATTGTATTACAGGGTTTTTCAGGGTCTTGGTCTCGACCTTTGTTCATTTTTTCTCTAACTCTCATCATTCCTTGAACAGCTCTTTCACTAAAAAACCACTTGTCATCATTGTTTGCTTTTAAGTCAATAACTTCTTTTAATTTAACCTTGGAGCCATTTAATGTTGTGGGTTTAGGGAATTCGAAATTGACAAAATCATTATAGTTTTTAAACCCAATAATAAAAATACGTTCACGTTTTTGAGGTATTCCATATTCAGAAGAATTAAATAATTGATGTTTAACATAATAACCTGCTTGTTCAAATTCTTTTACAATCATAGGAAAAGCCTTTTTCTTATTTGCAGATAGTAAACCTTTAACATTTTCTGCTATAAAAAATCTTGGTTGTTTTTCTTTTAATACTTTAACCATTTCAAAAAATAGTTTTCCTCTATCATCTTTAAATCCAAGTCTCGGAGGGTTTTGGGCACTAATGGAAAAAGATTGGCAAGGGAAACCACCTAAAAGAATATCGTGTTCTGGAAGCTTTTCAATTTCCATATCACGTACATCTTTAGTTTCACATTGATGCTTAAAGTTGGCATTGTATATTTTTGTAGCATACGGGTCGTTATCTACAGCATAAACAACTTCAAAAGGTAAAGGTTTATAGGTTTTATTGAGAAACTTGAAGTTTCCTTGAATACCTAAATCCATACCGCCACAACCACTAAATAAAGAGATTGTTTTTAGTTTTGTATTTCTAATAATGTTTGCCATTGCCCTGCTTTTTGTGAAAATTGTACAACTAAATTTTTGTCTACTTTAATATTACCCTGCTTATATTGTTTAACAGGATTCTGTATGATAAAAACATTCTTACCGCTATCGTTTGCAACTAAATAATAAATGAAATAGTTATCACCTATTGTATCAGCTGTATCCCATTCGTTTGGTGTTAGTTTAAATCTATTGTTTTTTAAAGCCTTACGAGATTTCGTTGTTTTAACTTCAATATATCTTTTTCTTTTCTCGATTTCAATACTTTGAATATCATAACCAACCCCTAATGGAGTAGGGATTTTGTTTATTAAGTGTTGACGTTTTGTTTCTTTCGTTCTTAAATATTCGTGAGCAAGTATTAAGCTCTCTCCATAATCGCCAATGATTTTTGTAGGAACTTTTCTATCACCTTTAATTCGTGAGTAATACTCTTGTATTATATTCGAAATATTTTCTGACTCAGAAGGACTCAATGAAGGAGCAAAAGCTTCTATATTATTGAAACTATTGACATAAGAGAACCAATTCTCTTCCATTTTAGCTATTTCTGGATTTGTAATTTCTTTTTCGGTATAAAATTTATCATAACCTGAATACCATTTAAAATTATTTAAATGATAATTAATAGTGTTCTTGTTTTCATCATTTAAGTAGTAATAATAACCTGTTCCTTTATCGTCCAATAAATTAGCCAGAACCATATAATCTAAAATATCTCCTGCATATCTATGTAAGTCCCCTTTTGATGGATATTCACCAGTTTTTGAATTTTTTAGTTGTTCATATTTATGATTATAAGATACTTTATCAGACCTATGTTTAACCATCATTATAGCAACTTCTTTCGGATGCCTACCATCTCTTGTTACTCTTAGGTCAAAATATGCACATTGTGTTAACTCTTCTGCGGTAAAGCTAAATGGTTTTCCAGTTATTTTTTCACCTTCTATCAGCAATTGTAAAATAAAATCACAAGGTTTAAATTTTACTTTAGCCTCAATTTGTTTGATTACATTTTGAGATTTTATATGCCCACCTGGATATTGAAATGAATGTAAAAAATAGTTGAAAAATTCATCTAAATATTGATTATTGGATAATCGAACAGCACTTAAACTTGGTTTTGTTAAATCATCTTTTTCTTGAATAAATGCAAATAAAGCCGAAATTTCTGTTCTCCAATTATCAATAGTTTTTTGTGTAGATGAAGCATTCTTTTTAAAGCCAAATAAAACTTGGTTCAAATTTTCTCTGAACTTTTTTTTGGGTAATGTTTCCATTTCAGAAATAGAAGTTGAAACATAAAGAAGTACTTCTTCAACATCATTTTTAAAACGAGGTCTTACGTGATGAAGTCTGAAAAAATATTCATCAGGAATTTGATATGTTTTTACATTACTCATAAATAACTTTTAATTGATTCAGCTAGGACTTTGGCTAAAACAGGTGGAACAGCATTACCAACTTGTTTATATTGACTTGTTTTACTGCATTGAAAAATGAAACTGTCAGGGAAAGATTGAATTCTTGCACTTTCTCTTACAGTTGGTACTCTATTGAATTTATAATGAAAATGATGTCTATGACCTGTATCAATAGTAAAACTAGGCTTTTGGCTGTTAAGTCTTGTCCAAGCAATATTAACTTTTCTAGTTTCGTGAAGTTCTTTTGGTAAATTTTTATAATTACCTCCATCAGGAACCATTGAAATTATTTCAATAGTTTGCTCTTTATGATTTGTAATTTCGTGATTGTAAATTCCTTTTGAACCATTTCTGATAATTTTTTGGTAATCTGATTTTGGTTTTATTGGATAGTTCGTTCCGTCAGCCAAAGAGTCTTCAGGTAAATCAGAAATAGCTTCTTGAGAAACAATATGTTTATCGAATGTTGGTTTTGGAAAAATAAATTCTATATTACCTTTTATGCCAACAAAAAAAGCTCTTCTTCTATTTTGAGGAACTCCGTAGTCAGAAGCTAATAAAATTTTGTAAACTACATTATATCCTAGTTTTTCAAAATCTTCAATTATAGCGTCTTTAACGACACCTCCGCCCATTGAAATAATGTTAGGAACGTTTTCCATTAAAAATACTTTTGGTTTGTAGAACTGTACAAATGAAACAAATGATTTATATAATTGATTTCTCTCGTCATCTATTACTCTTTTACCTGCTATGGAAAAACCTTGGCAAGGAGGTCCTCCAATGATAATATCAGCTTTTAGTACTCCTGTTTTCTCACTTATAGTTTTTGGAGTTTCTTTAAATAAGTCAGCAACAATTCCTACTGGTTTTTCGTGATTGTGATTAAAAGTGGTTATTGCATCTTTCCAATGGTCTATACCTAATGTAATGTCGTAATCTGCTTTATTGAAACCAGAAGAGAGTCCACCACATCCACAAAAAAGGTCAATAACTGTATATTTTTCTTTCATTCTAATTTTAAAAATTTATTTTTCCTTGTTTAAGGTTTAGATTCTTTAAATACTGAATTTTTTCTTCAGCTACTTTTAAGATTTCGTTGGTGTTTTCTTCTCCTATAATTTGATAAGCGACTTTGTCGCTAAAAAGAATTAGTCCTAAAGTTTTCTCTTCAATTCCAAATAAGGTTGAAAGTATCGGAATCATTTCTTTATTGGCACTTCTTTCCCCGCGTTCAATTTTACCTAGAGTAGAGGGGTCTATGTCAAGTTTTGACGCAACTTTTCGTATTGGAAGATTGTTTTCTTCTCTCAGTTTTCGTAAGTACTCTCCAAATGATTGTTTTGTATTCATTTTCCCAATATTTTTCCTGAAATTATGTTCAGGACAATAATTGTCCAAAATTAACAAATAATAATGAATATCAAATAGAGTATTTGGATTATTTTATTTGGGTGGCGGTGGGTAAGGGCAAGCTCTTTTTCTTTTGTGAGGCACGAGCAAAATGAAATGTGCTTGACCGTGCGGTGGGATTTTTTTTCAGCTTGCACCTAACGGTTAGTATAAGAAACGTAGGGCAATAAATAAGCACTTTCGTTTCGGTTTATTACTTAGCCAAATATAAATATTTTGCTTTTATTTTTTCTTTTAAATGCCAAATTTTATATTTGGCGGACTCTGTTAAAATGTACTAAACTTTGGAGTTAACACAAACACCCTATGTTTTTTATACATTGTTACCAACTGGCTTTTTTCCGTTTTGCTGATAGCGTTTGCAAAGACATACTCTTTTGCAATTTTGGCTTGAGCGCTGGCTGTAGCGATTGCAAATGTGTATGGCTTTATGCGTTGGCTATTTCAGATATATCTCATCTCTCACATAATTCGCATTAAACCAAAAACATTGCTTGCTATATTCCATTGTTTTAAGTTTTTTATCTTGGATAGGTAAAGGATAAGTAAATGTAGAGTCAGATCCGTGAGGTCTAACGTGACAAACATTACTATCCTTTAATTTTGGCAAGTTATTTTTCCTAATGGGATTTCCCTTTTTAGAATATCTAATATTTCCTTTTTTATCAAGAGCATAGTCTTTAAAAATAGATCCTGTTTGAATTGTTTTTTTTGTTTTTAACCAGATTCTTCTAACCTCATTTCTATCTTTGAAAGGCATATTCCAAAACTGCGCTTTATCAAGAAAGTATTCTCCATTATTTTTCTTAAAAAAAACAAATAAGAATTTCTTCTCGGTTAAATCTTTTAGTTCTGACTTCCTCCAACTTTCTTCATAAATTTGTTCAAATTTAAATGCAGGAAAGGAAATAGATTGTACAATAGAATTATTTTCTTCAACTCTAATTGCTTTTATTTCAATATCCGCTTTTTTAAACTCTTCAATTTCTTTATCTATTTCAACACCAAGAACTGCTTTTGCCAAAGATGGAAAATATTGATAAGATTTTTTTAATTCAAGGTTTAAATTATTTTCAATTTCTCTTGCAAAATTTCCGTAAAATGGAACAAGTTTTGAAATAACAAGATCTTCGATAGAAATGTTATTTTCTAAAACCTCAGTACTTTCAATTATTTTACCATAAACGGCTTGTTCTTCTTGCGCAATATTTGCAATTATGTGGTTTACATAACCTTGTTTTAAAGAATACGCTCTCTGTTTTGCTTTAACTTCATTAAAAGGTTGATTTCGTAATGATTTTTCTGCGGTTGAACCTTTAGTGCAAGCACCTAAATAAAACGTATCTCCTTCTGATAATTCGTGTGCTTTTCCTTCCTTTATTTTTTGATTTATTGTTTCCCAATCTCTTTTTATGATTAATAAATCTTGATTAGGATATTCCCAATCATCAACAAGTTTAATAAGATAATCAAGTATATCTTTTTCTTTGTCGTGTAAATAGAAAATCAATAATAAGTGAGCGTTCTTTTTCCAAAAAGAACTTTCTTCAAAATTCTCTTTGTGAACTTCTAAATAATTGATTATATTTAAAACAAGCCTTTCTTTTGAACGATAATCTCCATTTTTTAAAGTCTTTAATGGAGTTGATTTTAATTCCATTCCTACTTGAACAAAATCGGCTTCCGCTTTAGAGTTAGGTTCGTAGCCGAAATAGAATTTTTCAAGTATTTGTCCGAAATTCCCTTTTCCTTTATATCCGTGATTTTCAATTTATTTGGGCGTTACCTAAAGGTCGGGCTTTCCGTTCCAATCTTTTTTTGAAGAAAAATCAAAAAAAGGATTTCCTCTACAATCCCTAACGCAAAACTTTACTTACAAATAGAATTGTTAAATATGCTACATATTGTCGGTTGACCAAAACATACAATCTGTATAGTTTTACAAAATGGTAAATAAGCATTTAATTAAGCAGTTTGGCTTGAAAATTAGAGAGTTGAGAGAAGCCAAGAATATTAGTCAAGAAGCATTGTCTTTTTCTACTGGTTTTCATAGAACATATATTGGAATGATTGAAAGAGGTGAACGAAATATCTCGCTTACAAATATGGCTGTTTTCGCCAAAGTATTTGAATTAAGCCTTTCAGAATTACTTGATTACAAAACCTTAAACTCTTTCAGGAAATACGAAACTAAAAATCAAAAATAATGTCAAGAAAACATTCATTTACTTTGACATTGTCAAATAATATTACGGAAAAAGAAGGTGTTCTTTTTCTTTTAGATAATCATACAGGTTTTTTTAAAATTGATTTAGATACTAAAAAAGAATTACTGGATTTATTAAAAATTGAAAGAAGATATTTACAATCTTTTGATTTAATTTATGTTCCTAAAATGGTTGGAAAAACAATAGATTCAGATTTTTTGAAAACTTATTTAGAAGATATAATCTTTGTAGAATTAAAAACCACAAAAAAATATTTACCTGAAAATCCAAAAGGTTTCTTTTTTGGTGCAACTGAAAACGAGTTCAACTTTGGAAAGATACTTAAAGATAAATTTTTATTTTGCTTTGTGACTTTAAATGAAAAAGCACCTTCATTTGTTTTATTAAGTATAGAAGAACTCGACAAAATAATTAGAAATAAGCGTATTCAATATCAGATTAATTTATAATTAATTGCATTCACAATCAATTTCAAAATATGAATTTTTGAATTGCTTTAAAAATTGTTCCTCTGAATATTTATGATTTTCATCAAAGCTGATTTTTTCTGAAATATCAAAGTAATAATAAAAACCATTTTTTAAATAAATTAACCAAGTAGAATTCAATAAGCCATTTCTTTTAGTTAGTTGTAAACCTATTTCAGAATTACATTTTAAAATGCTCAATATTTCAGGTGTATTCATATTTTTGTTTTAGAGCTATGCTGCGTTAGGGATTGAAGCAATTGTTTGAACTCCTTTTTTTGATTTTTCTTCAAAAAAAGAGTGAGTGCGGAAAGCCCGACCATTTTGGGAAACGCCCAAACAATTAATCTCCTCTAAACTTCCTTTGATTTCAAATTCTTGAAGTTTATTTATTTTTTCTAAAGGGAAAGCATTTGCAATTGTTCCTTTTTCTTGAAGCCAATCAGTTTTTTTAGATTTTGATATTCTTTTATATACTTCAGTTGATTTATGATATCCAATTATAAAAGTTCTTCTTCTTCTTTGAGGCATACCATATTCTCCAGCATTTACAACTCGCCATTCTACAGCATAACCTAAATCATTTAAACTCTTCAACATTACTGCAAAATCACGACCTCTTTGTGATGCTGGAGATTTCAAAAGTCTATCTACATTTTCTAAAAACAAATATTTTGGTTTGTTTTTTTTATCTTCTAAAATTTTGTGAATTGACCACCAAAGAACACCTTTTTTTCCTTTTAATCCTTTCGAGTTATGTAATGTTGTCGCAACAGAATAATCTTGACAAGGAAAACCACCAACCAATAAATCGTGATCTGGAATTTCCTCAATATTCCTTGTGACAACTTCATTTAAATCTTCATTTGAATGGTTTTCTTTTCCAAATTGTTTTTCGTAAACCATTGATGCGTGTTGTACTTTTGTTGAAGGTTCCCATTGGTTACTCCAAACAATATCGTAATTATTATATTTTTCAAGTCCAAGACGAAAACCTCCAACACCTGCAAATAATTCTGCTACTTTTATTTTGTTATTTGCCATTTTCTTGTGATTTATAATAATTAATTTTTTCTTCCGCAACTCTTAAAATTTCAGTTGTTTCTTGTGTGTATTTTAAATCATCTGCTATTTTTTCAGAATACCAATTTATGATTAATTCCTGTTCTGAGAGATTGTAGAATTTCGCAAGTCTAAGTAGTTGTTCCTTGGTAGGTTTTCTTTCGTTTTTTTCGAATTTGCTTATCAAAGATTGATCAATATCAACTTCTGCTGATACTTTTCTCAGAATCATTTCTTTTTCTTCTCGTGCAACTTTTAAAATATTCCCTAATGATTTCATTGGACAAAATTATTTTAGACTAATATTGTCCAAAAGTAAATGTTTTTTTTGAATTGCTAAGGTTTTGGGTGGGAAATTTTACTCTTTTATTTTTTTAACGTTGGAGTTTAGCGTTGGCAAAAAATAAATGTGTAAAATATGCGGCTGGATTTTTTTTTCGCTTGTTGGTAACGGTTAGTATAAGAAACGTTGGGCAGTTAATTTGCACTTCATTTCGGTTTATTACTTAGCTAAATATAAATATTTTGCTTTTATTTTTCTCCTAAATGCCAAATTTTATATTTAGCGGACTTTGTTAATATGCACAGACCTTTGAGTTTAGCACAAACCGCCCTATGTTTTTTATACATTGTTAGGTGTCTGGCTTTTCTTTCCGTAAGTGGCTAGCGTTGGCGTGAAAGCTCTTTTAAATTTGTGAGGCACGAGCAAACTTTAAATGTGCTTGAACTTGCGTTGGCTATTCCGTCATAATTCCGCTAATAAATGTTTCCACAAATTCCAGTATTTTGTTAGTAATTCGCTCCGCTTTGGATTTTCTTTCTTTCAAACTTGGACGAGTATTCATTGTGTCTATTATGTCGTCACGTAATGGGATTTTCTCTGTAAACATATAATCGCCAATTACTTTTTCTAGTTTGTCAGAATCCAAGTTCTCTTCTTTACTCAATGATTTTATGGCTTCTAATTTTTCAGTTGTCATAAACTTCACAAATTCATCTGGAATATCTTCAGAATCCTCAATTATTGGTAAATGTTCATTTATGAATTTTTCAATTAACTCACGTTTACTTCTTAGCTGTGTATCTCCAGCCACAATATCCATTATGTTTTTCAGTTGTTTTTCTTGTTCCTCAACAGATACTAAATTTTTAAGATTTGCCAGTAATTTTAAAATGTAGGTAACGTTTATTTCGTCTCTATGAATAAGTTCTAATTCAAAATCTATATCATTTAAAATAGAAACTTTATCAACTGCATTTTCTCTTTTTACTTTATCTCTTAAATCTAAATATTTGCTTTTATAATCTTCAAAAGTTTGTTCATTTATACTAATATCATCAAAAGTGAACTCAGTAAATGTTTTTAAAACATTAAGTGTTCTCATTAATTCTCTAAACGCTTTAGCAAAAGCCAATTCATCTTCTTCACTTTCTAAATTAGAAACACTATCTACCGTTGGTGCAACTTGCAGTAATTGGATAAAAGCATCATTCATTTTACTAACATAATCTTCATAAGGCTCTATAATTATTTCGTCCTTAGATTCTATGTTTGAGAATAAAGCAATAGCATCATCTGTATGCTGTTTTAAGTTTCTAAAACAAACCACATTTCCTTGCGATTTCACTTCATTTAGAATTCTGTTTGTTCTTGAAAAAGCCTGAATTAAACCGTGGTATCTAAGGTTTTTATCTACATAAATAGTGTTTAATGTTTTACTATCAAAACCTGTTAAAAACATATTGACTACTAATAGAATATCAACTTGCCTGTGTTTTACTCTTTTAGCAATATCATTGTAATAATTATAATAACTTTGCGTGTCTTTGGTAGAGTAGTTTGTACCAAATGTTTTGTTGTAATCGGCAATAAAACTATCTAAATGTTCTCTTGTGTGTTTAGAATTATATTCAGCTTTTGGTTCAGCAACAACATTCAAGTCTACTTCATCAAATTCGGAAGTTGTAAAACCTAATGCATCCTTATCTTCTTCATTCGTTTGATAAGAAAATATAGTTGCCACTTTTAAATTATGCTCTTTCGATTTAAATAGCTTGTAATATTTAATAAGCGTTTCTACATTGCTTACACACATTATAGCTGTAAACTCTTTATTGTGTGTTTTACGGCTGTGATTTGTAATTATATACTCTGTAATAGCATCTAGTCGTTCAGGTGCTTCCATTACTTCCTTTTCGTCTATTGCTTCTACATCAATATCTAAAATGTGTTCTTTCTTCTTAAATGTATTTATGTATTCAATTGAAAATTTCAATACATTTTCATCTCGTATGGCATCTGTAATTACATATTTATGCAAAGCTTTTTCTCCACCAAATAACATTGCTGTTGTGCGTTTACCAAATTCGTTTTTTCCTGCATTTTTTTCAAAAATAGGTGTTCCTGTAAAACCGAACATTTGACTTTCTTGAAAGAAATTTTTAATGTCTTCGTGTGTTTTTCCAAACTGACTTCTGTGGCATTCGTCAAATATAAAAATCACACGTTTGTTTTTTAAATCTTCTATTTGATTTAAATACTTGGTTTTACTTATGGCTGTATTTAGTTTTTGAATGGTTGTAACAATCAATTTATTATCACCTGCCAATTGCTGAACCAATGCTTTGGTATTACTTGTTCCGTCAATACTCCCTTTACTAAAACTATTGAATTCTTTTGTAGTTTGGTAATCCAAATCTTTTCTATCTACTACAAAAATCACCTTATGCACTTTAGGCATATGTGTTAATATTTGACTTGCTTTAAAACTGGTTAAGGTTTTACCTGAGCCTGTGGTGTGCCAAATAAAGCCGTTTTTTGTGGTGTTTTTTACTCTATCAATAATGGCTTCTACCGCAAAATATTGATAAGGGCGTAGTACCATTAGTATTTTACCTGATTCATTTAAAACAACATATCGAGTAATCATTTTAGAAATATGACAAGGCTCTAAAAATTGGTCTGTAAATTTTGATAGTTGAGTAACCAATTTATTACTGGTGTCGCTCCAGAAAAACGTTTGTTTAAAACTACGTGCTTTTATTGGACTGTTGGCATAGTATTTTGTGTTTACACCATTGCTAATTACAAATATTTGTACAAACTGAAACAAGCCAGCTCCTGCACCAAAACTATGACGTTCGTATCTGTTTATTTGATTAAAAGCTTCTTTTAGCTCTAAGCCTCTACGTTTTAGTTCTATTTGTACCAATGGCAAACCGTTTATTAGAATGGTAACATCATAACGGTTTTTGTATTTGCCTTCCATAGTTACTTGTTGGGTAACTTGAAATTCGTTTTTACACCAATGCAATTGGTTAATGAGTTCTATGGTTTTGTTTTCGCCTTTGTCATTTGTAAACGGAACTCTATCACGCAATTTTTTAGCTCTTTCAAAAATAGAACCTTTGTTTATGTAATTTAAAACTTGTTTAAAATCATTATCTGATAAGATAATTTTATTGTGCTTTTCTATCTGAGATTTTAGATTACATAATAAATCTGCTTCATCTTTAATTACCACCTTTTCATAACCCAACTGTTCTAATTGGCTCACTAAGTTGTTTTCTAATAGTTGTTCTGGTTGAGTGGTCATTAGTTATTTAAAGATTTAGCAAATTCTATAATTTTTTTGGTTGTTTCTTCTGCAATAGTTCTTCGGTTTTTTAAACTTGGTTTGCTTTTTAATGTTGAAATAACGCTATCTGGTAAAGGTGGTTTTTCATCAAACAAATAAGTGTTGATTACACTTTTTAATTCAACCGATTTCAACTTTTCTTCTTTTACAAAAACTTTGAGTTTACTATTTCTTTCTTTTGTCCAAAAGGTTGTTTCATCAAATTTGGTGCTTAAAACTTTTGGTGTAGTGTCTTCTGATTTTTTAACTGTGCTTTTGCTATCAATTGAAGTAGGAATTGGTCTGTGCGAAATACTTGCAATGTATGTTTCGTCCTTGTAACGTTCTCTAATATAACTACTCATATGGCTAAGGTCTGGATAAACTGAGCCACTATGAATATTTAAAGACTCTAATTGTTCTAATAATACTTTTTTAGAATTGGCATCAATAATTACAATTTTAGTAGGTAAGCTATTTAATTCTTTCCTTGATTCTTGACTACTTACAAATACAAAATGACCACTTTGGTTGTTTATTCGTTGATTTTTCGCAATACCTTGAACAAACCAATTTTGTTTGAAACAATCTTCTTTTTCAGAAGGGGATAAGTCGCAATTTATTTTATGAATGTCCTTGTTTTGTGATACAATGCTATTGGTCAGGCATTTTAGTCTTTCATCATCAAAGGTTAAAAAATTAGTTGCATTTGGTACAAAAGCATATACTAAACCATCTGCATTTGCTCGCTCTAAATTATTACAAGCAAAAAATATGGAAACTAAAGGATTACGAGTAATATCTAACAACCTTGTAGGCATACCAAAATGTTGCATTGTTATTAAACGGTCATAAATATTATGGTCGTTTGCAAAAGCTTCTGGTTTAAGCGAAAGAATATCATAATACATTCTTGCTTCATTTTCTTCATATTTTTCTTCTCTTGTAAGACTAGAGTCTAACAGCCAAGTAGCATCTGCCTGACCTCTGTAATAGTTATTTACGCTTCCTTTGCTTAAAACATCTAATAACTCACGTAATTCTTCTTTGTCTTCTTTGCCTGTTTTAGTAAATACAAAATGAATGCGTTCGTCATATTCTTTAGAGATAAAAAGTTTTTCAACTTTGTTTTGTAGTTCTTGATTTGGATTTTCTTTTTCTTTTATCAAATCATTTAATTCTAGCAGTAGGTTTTTACCAAACTCTGTTTTTGAATAAGCAAGAAAATTAGGTCTTCTAGTAGCAGCTTTGTTTTTTGTAAGGTATTGCAAATAGGTAAATAAAAAATTGTTTTTTTGTAATTCAATTTTCTGGTTTAGCTCTTCCTTGTTTAGTTGAACAAGTAACTGCCAAAGAACATATTCTTTTATGTATTCGTATCTTTTAGTTTGCCCATCTTCTTTGTGGTCTTCAAAAAAAGTGATAATGTTTTTTATGGTTAAATCATTTCTATGCGAATTTTTATTAATGCTAAAATTAATTTTAGATTCAGCAAAGTAGTTCTCTCCTTTTAGATTAATCTCTTTTTTTATAGCATCAGCTAAAAAATAATACTGAAATGATAAACCTGCTACAGATTTAAAATAGTTAAGTGTCCAATAGTAGTATTTTTTAGTATCTAAAAAATCTACTAAATAAATTTCAAAGTTGCTTTGTATTTCGTTATTTATTTTTGTTAAATCCATATTACACAAACATTTTTTGGAGTAAACCTTTTTTGAAATCTACACTAGCATCAATTTTTTGTTCTAAAGCATCAATTTTATCATCAAGAACTGTTAAATAATTAGCTATTTTAGTTTGCTCAAGTTTTGTAGGTATGGAAACATTAACTTTTGAGAAGTTACCTACTGAAATAGTATATCTAGTGCTTCCTGTAGAAAACCGTGTCATTTGTTTTAGTACACTTGAATTATTACAAAAATAATGAGAATATTTTAAATCTAAATCTACGTTAGGTCTAAATCTCATTAAATGATAACTATAAACAGCATTTTCTATGTCTTCAAATATTACAACAGAATGACCAATATCGGAAGCTGTTTCTGAACTTGGAGTAAAAAGTATATCGCCTTTTTTTAAATTTGAAGATTCTATTTGAGAATCTTTTGCACTTACAACTTGATACACTTTAACAGTTTGATTATTTATTTCTTCGTGATTATATACATTCATATAATTTACTAGAAATATTTTTTTTTCACCTTCTATCGTTAGTTTATCTACACTACTAGTTTGAAACTTTCCGATTGTACCCAACTTCTTCTCTTCCCAATCAGGAAAATCATTTCCATTGTCATCTTTAAAGCGAATGTCTTGGTTAAATATTTTTTGTAATACACCTTTTTTGTACTCAACTAAGGCTTCTTTTTTTTCTTTTAATAAAGTAATATGGCTATCTACTTTGGTAAGGAAATTGGCTATTTTTTGTTGTTCGGCAGGCTTTGGAATAAATAAGTCTATCTTTTCAACTCTCCCTTTTGATAAACCTAAAACTTTTGTGCCTTGAGCAATAGTCATTAATTCTATTCTTGCCTTATAGGTTGTTAAAAGGTGTCCAAAGAAACCTTTTGCTAATGTTTCGTCAGTTTTACGAGCTAAGAAAGTGTGTAAACCTGCAAGAATTTTTTCGTTATTAGTGTTTGTGATTTCAATGGTTTTACCAATGTCTGCATAGTCTTCAGAAGCATCAGCCATTACCAAATCACCATTTAGCACATAATTTTCATCATCAATTCTACTGATATCAACATCATCATTAATAAAAGGTAATTCTTCTTTTTTAATATCAAAATGAGTATCGAATTTAGTGTGAATATCTCCATAATGTATGTTTTTAACCTCACCAGATTCATAATTCAAATTTTCTCTTGAAAGTGAATTTGTGTTTTTAAATTCAAAATGATTTTTGAATTTAGTTCCTCTCCAATTTTTAGTAAATTCAGGAAAACGAACACTTGGTTTTAAGTTTGTGTTTTCCATTTAAAAAGGTTTAGGGATTTTGAGGTCATTACAAAATTTTGCAATTGCAGTATCTGCTATTTCTAATTTTTCATCAATATTAATTAGTTTTTCGCTCACTTCTTGCAAGTCTATTAGTACTTCTTCTTCAAAAGTATCTACATACCTTGGCATATTAAGGTTGTATTCGTTTTCTTTGATTTTATCTAGTGTAACTATAGAACAATATTTTTCAATTTCAACTCTGTTTATATAAGCGTTTACAATATCGTTAATATCACTTTTCTCTTCGGTGTCTCTTAGTTCGTTTTTATTACCGTTTTTTATGTAATGGTCTTCTCCACTAGCATCTATCATTACAATATTATCGGCTGCTTTTCTACATTTTTTTAGCACCAAAATACAAGTAGGTATTCCTGTTCCGTAAAAAATATTAGCAGGTAAACCTATAACCGCATCTATGGCGTTTTTATCTTCAATTAAATATTTTCTAATTTGGTTTTCTGCATTACCTCTATATAAAACTCCGTGAGGTAAAATAACTGCCATAGTACCGTTATCTGCTAATTGGTGGTACATATGCTGTACAAAAGCATAATCTGCTTTGGTATTTGGAGCAAGTTTTCCATATTGAGAAAAACGCTCGTCTGTACTATTAAGTGGATTTTTGTTTCCTTTCCAATGTGCAGAAAATGGCGGATTTGCTACAACAGCCTCAAAACGCTTGTCTAAATGCTGTGGGTTTTCTAGCGTGTCTTCATTTTTAATATCAAACTTACGGTAATGAATATCGTGCAGTATCATATTCATACGTGCTAAGTTGTATGTAGTACGGTTCAATTCTTGTCCGTAAAACTCACTTACTTCTGCTTCTTTTTTTACACGCAATAAAAGAGAACCAGAACCACAAGTAGGGTCGTAAACCGATTTTAATTTTGTTTTTCCGTGTGTAACTATTTTGGCTAGTATTTTAGATACTTGTTTTGGTGTATAAAACTCGCCTTTAGACTTGCCTGCAAGCGCTGCAAATTTCCCAATCAAATATTCATAAGCATCTCCCAAAACGTCTGATTCTAAATCCTCCAATTTAAAATCAATTTTATGCAGTTCGTTTATGATTTTTACAATCACTTCATTTCTTGCACTTACAGTTCTACCTAATTTGGTAGAAGTTAAATCTAAATCTTCAAACAAAGCTGCAAAGTCTTCTTCTGAATCATTACCCATTGTACTTTGCTCAATGTGGTTAAGTACAGCTTGTAATTCATCTAGTATAAAATTGCTTTCGCCTTCGGTTTTATTATTTCCTTTTAGAGCAATAGTGTCAAACAATTCTTTAGGCTCTAAATAATAACCTAATTTTATTAAACATTCTTCACGTAAAGCTTCCAAAGTTTCGTTATCGGTAACTTTAGAAAAATCAGTTTCGTTTTCTCCTTGCAATAATTCGGTTACGTAAATATTTTGCTTTTCAGAAAGGTATTTAAAGAAAATAAATCCTAATATGTAATCCCTGTAATCGTCAGGATTCATTTTTCCTCTAAGCAAATTAGCAATTGCCCAAAGGCTATTTTCTAATATTCGTTTTTGGTCGTCACTCATTATATATCGTCATTTTTTACGAGTAGTTCAGCTACTTCAATGTTTAAGATTTTAGCAATCTTGTATAAATCTTCTAAACTAGGTTGTCTTTTATTTCTTGCGTATTCATTTATAGTAGGATAACTTTTATCCATTTTTTCAGCAAGCCAAATTTGACTAATTCCTTTATCTTTTAGAACTTCTTTTATTCGGTTCATTTTAAACCAGTTTTAATTGTGCTGTAAACTTAATAAATATTCATTGTTTTATAATGATATTTCTCGTTTTATTCTAATGGGTTTGGGCGGGATAAAAACAATGTGTGCCTTTTTCGGCACTCTTTGTTTTGTGCGGTTGGTATTTTTTTTCAGCTTGCACCTAACGTTGTTGTATATGGTTTGTTGCGTGTTTTAAGCAACTAATTTAGTAAATAATTACCGACCAAGAAAGTCCGCGAGGACTTTCGTAAGTAGGCAAGAAGTCAGCAATAAATTATATACGGTGTTGCCAGTAGTTTTTTATTCCAAATTCTTAACTTCTGTTCTATATCTTTCTAATGAATTACTCATTTCATTTTGTATTCCTTCCAAAGTTTCTTTATGAGCTCCATTTTGCTTTTGAATTTCATCAAACAATATAGACGAGTCTCTTATTCTTTCTATGATTTCCATAGCTGAAAAATTTCCAATATAATTTTTCAAAACATTTTCCAAAACTGCTCTATTGAATTCATACAAATAATTCAAATTATTATTGGAAGGTAAACCTTCGTGAAATTTTAAAATCAAATGATTTAAAAGTTCATTATCTTTTTGAGCAATTCCACTATCTTCTTTTATAATTAATTTTGCTATTCCATTTAATATTTGACTACTCAAATCTTTAAATTTGGTTTTTCTCTCAAAGTCAAAATTTTGTCCTTTTTGAATAATATCCCAAAGTTGATTTAGTTGCATATTGAAGTAGTCTATAATCAAAGAAATTCTGTTATAGTTATCAATATTTTTCTCGCCATATTTTTTGGTAAAGGATTGAAAATAAGTTTCATTTTTCAGTAATTCATCTAATCTTTCAAAACTTTTATTTGGTGAAAATCGTAATAATTGAAAATCAAGCAGATTTGTATTATAATTATTTACCATTTCCCCTAAATTAGTTATAGTTGTTTCTGCGTGACTAGTGGAAGAAGTTATTAAGTTTTTGAAATTTCTAATTCTATTATCAGTTTCTCTTTGCAATTTTTCCTTTTCTCTTCTTCTTTCTTGCTTGAGAGTTAGATAGAAAACAAATAATGCAGTTCCTGTTCCAATAAGAGCGCTGAAAATGTTTTGTAAAAAGCTTTTATCAGTAAAGAATTCTATTATTTTATCCATAGTTTTTTATTTATTAAATTCAAATTTTTCATCTCCGACTTCAAATGTTGTTTTAAATCCACCTTGCATAAATTTCATTCCCAAGTCAAATGGTTCTTTCGCATTTTTTCCTTTAAATGATACATAGGTTTCAGCAGTTTCATAAAAAACCATTCGCAAGCCAATCAGTCCAAAATTATCTGCGTCAAGGAATTGATAGTAAAAAACTTTTGGATTCTCGCCTTTAATTCCTCGATTCAGTTCATTTTCTAACTCAAAACTCTTTTTAAGAAACTTTTTGAATGTCTGCATATTTTCGTCTGCATACTCAATAAATTCCAATACCATTTTTGTTTCTCCTTCAAATTTTTCTTTAAACTCTTGATAAAAAAGTCCATAAGCGATATGCTCTAAACAATTAATAAGTCTTTCGGAATTCGGATTTCCGATTGAGACCAGTCGAAATTTTCCATCTGTGGTTTTGATTTTAGCATATTTGTGATTTCTCAAAATTTGCTTTTCTATAAAATCCTTATTTTTTCTTTTTAACGACCTGTTTGCTTTAGTCAATTGATGAAAATTTCCAACAGGATTATTTTTCATTAAACCTGATAAAGACAATAAAAGAAATTCGTCATCGTCTGATTTTTTCGAATTATGAATATCGCAGGAAGGAACTGTAATTAAATCTTTTCTAAAATTAATTCCATTTGTGTCCTTCATTTCAGGAAATAAGCAAATCGGTGGAACGTGCTCTCTTGAAGTCGCTTTTCGTTCACATTTGTAGCATTTTTCCTTGTTCATTGTTCATTGTTCAATTCGTATTCGTTCGCTCAAATTACTGGCAACTAGTTATATGTATATAAAATACATCGAATAACAGTGTCAGCTGCATGATAACGATGTATATCTATCATTGTTTACAGTCAAAATTAATTAATTTTTTTACGTTGTTCTAATTGTTTTACAATTAAATCTAATGGATT
>NZ_JBAHZZ010000022.1:0-6146 GCF_037132785.1 Flavicella sp.
AATTATTCAAGAAAAACTAAACAATAGACCTAGAAAGATACTTGGATATAAAACACCAAAAGAAATGATGGATATTGAACTTAAAATTGTAGCTTAGTAACATCATAAAACTAAAACGTTTTGTTGCGTTACAACCTTGAAGCCAAGATTTTGAATAGCTTTTTTTTCTTTATTCGTTAGGTCTAAAGCTAAAATGGGTTCGTCAAACTGAATGTAATCTGCTCCAAGAGCCGTAAGTTCATAAATAATTTGGAAATATACAGGTAGTAATTTATTTAATAAATCCAATCGATGAAAACCGCTTTCTTTTTCTTTACCAAGAAGCAAGAAGGTTACAGATCTAATTAAAACGGGTTTTGTTTGTATTCCTAGTTCTAAAGCTTCTTTATACTCGTCAACTACCTTTGTTGAAAAGTATTCAAAAGATTGGTCTTTTGTAAATTCCGGTACAATATAGTGATAGTTGGTATCAAACCATTTTGTCATTTCCATAGCTGTAATATCAAAAGTATCTGTTTGAATTCCTCTTGCCATTGCAAAATACAAAGTTGCATAGTTGTTTCTGTTTATTCCTTTATAGCGTTCAGGAATACATCCAAAGGTTAAGCAATCATCTAAAATTTGGTCATAAAAAGAAAAATCATTGGAGGGAATTAAATCGATCCCTGATTTTTGTTGAAGCAACCAATTTTATTTCCGAATGTCTTTTCCCGTTTGCACAAGTTCATCATGATAGATATTTCCTGAACAATATTTTTCACAGGCATATTTTAATTGTCTTTGATTCCCTATTCTAGGATATCCTAAGGTTGTAGTTTTCATCTGAGTTGTTTTCGCTATTATTTACCACGTAAAGGTAGTTTTAAAGAATAAAATAGCATAATTTTACTATAAATTAGGTGTAAATAACTATTTTTAGAGTCTTTTTTAGGTATAAACACTTTTAATTATAGTTTATGGTGATGCCACAGAATAATATTCTTTATGAAACTAGATGCAATTGATGTTAGAATCCTTAAAATTTTACAAAAACAATCTAATTTAACGACAAAGGAGCTTGCTTCAAAAGTAAACTTGTCTGCTACACCTGTTTTTGAACGTGTAAAAAAAACTTGAAAAAGAAGGTTATATAAAAAAGTATGTGGCTATTTTGGATTCAGAAAAACTAGATAAAAATTTGATCGTTTTTTGCAACATTACATTAAGGGAGCATACGCGTGAAATAGGAAATCAGTTTGTAAAAGATATTTTAACACTAGAAGAGGTAACTGAGTGTTATAATATTTCGGGTGATTACGATTTTCTTTTAAAGGTACTGGTAAAAGACATGAAACACTATCAAAATTTTGTATTAAATCATTCTAGGGTCTGTACAAAATATTGGTAGTGCTCATAGTACTTTTGTTATGGGAGAAATAAAAAACACTTATTCAATTCCTATTTGATGAAGGGAAATACCTATTCAAAATTCATAGACAATTGAATGCGTTTTCTTTCGGTGTCGACTTCTTCTACACGAACTCGTACCTGTTGATTTAAATGAACAATATCGCTTACATTACCAACATAGCTTTTGCTGAGTTTAGAAATATGAACCAAGCCACTTTCTTTGATCCCAAGATTGACAAAACAACCGAAGTTGGTGACATTGTTTATAATTCCAGAAAGTATTTGACCTGCTATTAAATCATCTATAGTTTTTATTTTAGGATCAAAGGCAAATGTTTTTACTTTTTTTCTTGGGTCTAAACCCGGTTTTTCTAATTCAGAAAGAATATCTTTCAAGGTCGGTATTCCAATAGGATCTGTGCAGAAATTTTCAAGATGGAGACGATTTAAGTATTCTTTATTTCCAATTAAATTAGGTAAATCTGTTTTTAAAGAGGTCGCCATTTTTTTTACGATTGCATAACTCTCAGGATGTACAGCAGAATTGTCTAAAGGGTTGTCAGCATCTTTTATTCGTAAAAAAGCAACACATTGTTGATAGGCTTTTGCTCCTAAACGAGGAACTTTTTTGATTTGTTCTCTTTTATTAAAGGCCCCATTTTCTTTTCTATATAAGATTATGTTTTCAGCAAGTTTTGGTCCAATTCCGGATACGTAACTTAATAAAGAAGCACTTGCTGTATTGATGTTTATACCTACTTTATTTACACAGTTTTCTACAACACGATCTAGTTCCTCTTTCAGTTTGGTTTGATTTACGTCATGCTGATATTGGCCAACACCTATAGATTTGGCTTCAATTTTAACGAACTCAGCCAAAGGGTCTGCTAGTCTTCTTCCTATAGAAACCGAGCCTCTTACGGTAATATCGTAATTAGGGAATTCATCTCGTGCAATTTTAGATGCGGAATAAATAGAGGCACCAGCTTCGTTGACAATAAAAACCTGTAGGTTTGATTGAAATCTAATTTTTTTAATCAGATTTTCAGTTTCTCTAGAGGCTGTACCGTTACCAATAGCAATTGCGTCAATTTTATAAGCATTTACCGCTGTGTTTATTTTTCCAATCGCTTCTTTTTCTTTGTGGAGGTAAATAGTGTCATTGTATTTTAAATTTCCATTGGCATCCAAACAAACTAGTTTACACCCCGTTCGAAACCCTGGGTCTAAAGCCAAAATGTTTTTTTCTCCCAAAGGAGCTTGAAGCAATAATTGTTGAAGATTTTTTGCAAATACCTGAATAGCATTTACATCTGCCTTTTCTTTGGCTTTTGTTAATACTTCGTTGGAAAGGGCAGGCGAAAGCAGCCGTTTGTAGGCATCTTTTACAGCCATTAGAATTTGTTCTGCACAAGCATTCTGAGAACGTATCATTCTAGAAGCTATTCTTGAGACTGCCTGTTCTTTATCAATTTCTATTTTGATTCTTACAAAGCCTTCTTTCTCGGCTCTTAATAATGCTAATAATCTATGAGAGGGACAACGGAATAAAGATTCTGACCAGTCAAAATAATCCTTGTATTTCATTGCTTTTTCAGCTTGTGCTGAGCCTGTTGAAGTATTAGATTTATTTTTTATACGTTTAGTGCTGATGATTGCTCTTTTTATAAATTCATTTCTTAAAGAGGTACGAATGTCAATTCTTTCATTAATCCAGTCAGCAATAATATGTCTAGCTCCTTCCAAAGCTTCGTCCGTATTGTTAATAGTGCCTTTTATAAACTTCTGACTTACAGATTCTAAATCATTAGAGTTTTGTGACATGATGATTTTTGACAACCCCTCTAATCCCTGCTCTCTGGCTTTGTCAGCCTTTGATTTTCTTGATTTTTTATACGGCAAATATAAATCCTCTAAATCGGTAAGCGAAAAAGTGTTCGATATTTTTAAAGCCAAACTGCTTTCCAAAACACCTTGTTCCTCAATGGACTTAAGAATGGCTTTTTTTCTTTTCTCAATTTCATCAAAAGCTTTTTTGTACGTAAGGATTTCCCCGATTTGAACTTCATCTAAATTATTGGTCATTTCTTTTCGATAACGGGCAATAAAAGGAATGGTACAATCTTCAGAAATTAACTTTAAAGTATTTAAAATACTGATATCTCTAATGTCAGTATTTGATTTAATATAATCGAGTGCTTGCATGGTTTTTTCTCTAGGTATTACAAAAATAGATTTTTTATGCTTTGTGTTTCGTTTTTTGTATGAGATTTTGTGTCTTTGGTCGAAATGTTTTTGTAAAAACTTTATGTTGATTGATATTGTGCATTAAAATTCGTATTTTTATTTACTGCATTTTCTAGTAAAAAATTCTTAATCATTAATCTAATTTAATATTTATGAAATCATCAACAGTAGAAACCAAAAAAAACAGCCTTGTGCCCATTACAATTATTGCTGGTGTGTTTTTTATTTTTGGTTTTGTAACATGGATAAATGGAGCATTGATTCCATTTATGAAAACGATTAATGAATTAACTGAAGCACAATCTTATTTAGTGGCTTCTGCTTCTTATATTTCTTTTGTATTGATGGCACTTCCTGCATCTTCTATTCTAAATAAAATAGGATATAGAAAAGGAATGTCTTTAGGGTTGTTTGTGATGGCAATTGGAGCATTGGTATTTATACCAGCAGCAGAAGCTAGAACTTATTGGGTGTTTTTGACTGGGATATTTATTCAAGGAATCGGGATGACCTTATTGCAAACAGCTGCAAATCCATATATCACAATTGTAGGACCAATTGAAAGCGCTGCAAGACGAATTTCTATCATGGGAATAGCTAATAAAATAGCAGGTGCTTTAGGATCTATAATATTTGGATCTATATTATTGTCAGGAATAGGAGATGTCAATAAAAAACTAAGTACCGTTTCAGAGCAAGAAAAAGAAGTATTATTAGATACCATGGCAGACAGTGTTGTTATGCCTTATGTAATTATGGCAATTGTATTGGCTGTTTTGGGTGTGTTGATAAGAAAAGCACCGTTACCACCTGTAGAGGCTGAGATAGAGGAGCTTGTTGAGGGTGAGGTTGAAAAAACAAGTATTTTTCAATTCCCTCATTTATGGTTGGGTGTATTAACTTTATTTGTATATGTAGGAGCAGAAGTAATAGCAGGTGACACGATAATTTCTTATGGAATTTCTTTAGGGTTTCCTGAGTCAGAGGCTAAGTTTTTTACCATGTTTACTTTAATGACAATGGTGGTTACTTATGGAGTGGGCGCTATATTGATCCCTAAATATATTTCGCAAGGAACAGCGTTAAAAGTAAGTGCCGTGTTAGGAATTCTCTTTAGTATTGGGATATTAAGTACAACAGGTTTTGTGTCAATAGTATTTGTTGCTGCCTTGGGAATAGCAAATGCTTTGGTTTGGCCTGCAGTATGGCCATTGACCTTAAACGGATTGGGGAAATTTACAAAAACAGCATCAGCATTATTAATTATGGCAATTTCAGGAGGAGCTGTTATTCCTCCTTTATATGGAAGGCTAGTAGACGCTGACAGACAAGAACTTATAGCAGGTGGCATGAGTGCTTTGGAGGCTACGCCGATTGCTGCTACGGGTAGTTATTGGATATTGATTCCTTGTTATCTAATGATCTTGTTTTTTGCTTTAAAAGGGCATAAAATTCAAAGTTGGAAATAAAAAAATATAGAATAAAAAAGTCTGAATTAAAACAATCAAATTCGGACTTTTTTATTTCCAAAAATGATCTTACACTTTAATAATCCATTTTTTTAGATGTATTATATAAGTAAATAAAATAGCGTCACTGAAATTGCGTATGGAAAAGAATACACTCACCATGTGAACTGGTGATTTTTTACTATTGGATTTCCCCCCTCTTAGTGTTTCCCCAATAGCTATTACCTGTCCTTTTGATACGTTTGAAATGGAAGTTTACCCAATCTATAAACAAGTTTCAAACTGAAAACTATCTATGGATGAAAACGCTCTATTTATAGTGTCTTCTAGCTCACCAAAAATACTGACTAATTTATTTTTTGAATTTATGATAAGACCGTTGCATAATGCTCTTTTCAGTTTTAGATTTCAATTTTGACTTTTTTAATCTAAAATTTATGTTTTTTTTCATTATTTTCATTGTTTATGTTAGTTATGGATCTATTTCTTGGTTCATTTTCCTTTAATTTTTAGAATTAGTGGCAATTATCCCAGGACTTCTATATAAATTGTAACAAATAGCTTCCATCAGATTTTGAGTATGCATTTTTTCCATACCTCTGTATCTTGCAATTCCTCCTTTAAACCATAACTTTATTCCTCCAAAAGTTCGCTCCACTTTAAACCTTGTTTTACCAATTAATTTATTAAATCGTTTTTCCCATTTTGTCAATGATTTATTTTTAACAGCTTTTTTAAGAATGTGATTCTTTAAATTTCGACCTTTTAAAAGTGTTGCGTTTTTCTTTGATTGATACCCTTTATCTGCTTTTAAAGGAATGTCTTTTGGTAGCTTTACCGTGACGGTATTTAAAACATCTTCTAAATTAGATATCTCATTCTTACTTGCAGTTGTGGTTAATATTAACCTCGCATCTATATATCGTTAGTTTTACGCAGCATATTTTATGTTGTGATGTTTAAAATATTTGACTACCCTTTTGCTGTCATTTTGAAGTGTTTTCATGTGATTTTCTGAATTTTCCTTCATCTTTTCTTGTG
>NZ_JBAHZZ010000034.1:0-5877 GCF_037132785.1 Flavicella sp.
ACACAAGAAAAGATGAAGGAAAATTTAGAAAATCACATGAAAACACTTCAAAATGACAGCAAAAGGGTAGTCAAATATTTTAAACATCACAACATAAAATATGCTGCGTAAAACTAACGATATATAGATGCGAGGTTAATAGTACGATAAAATTAGGTTTACCCATATTAGTATAATTGAAACCTAGAGATAAATTGAGGTTTATAAAGGTGAGGATCAAGCAAATTTTTATAGTAAGGAAAAGAGATTCCAAGAGTTGTTAAAAATAAATTTTTGAGTGTAAAAAAGGAGATTGACAACAATCTCCTTTTTTTGTATATGGATAAACATTTGATTAAACGTCTAATAGTGAGTTTGTTTTTTTTACAGCTTCAGCACTATTTGAAAGTTTTTCTTTTTCCGCGTCACTTAATTCTATTTCTACGATTTTTTCTATACCGTTTTTACCCAATATTACAGGTACACCAATACAAAGATCGTTTAATCCGTATTCTCCTTCTAAATATGCAGAACAGGTAAATGTTTTTTTTGTGTCACAAGCGATTGCTTGCACCATTGCAGAAACTGCTGCACCGGGAGCATACCAAGCTGAAGTTCCTAACATTCCTGTTAAAGTAGCTCCACCTACCATGGTCGCTTTGGCTACTTCCTCAAGTTTTTCTTTCGATAAAAACTCGCTTACTGGAATTGAATTTCTAGTCGCTAATCTAGTCAAAGGAATCATTCCTGTATCACTATGTCCTCCAATTACAATACCTTCTACATCAGATGCAGGTGCACCTAATGCTTGGCTCAGTCTGTATTTAAAACGTGCGCTGTCTAAGGCACCTCCCATACCGATAATTTGGTTTTTAGGAAGACCAGTCGCTTTGTGAGCTAAATAAGTCATCGTATCCATAGGATTACTTACAACAATTATAATCGCATTAGGAGAGTGTTTGATAATGTTTTCAGATACAGTTTTTACAATTCCTGCATTGATGCCGATTAATTCTTCTCTTGTCATTCCTGGTTTACGAGGAATTCCACTTGTGATTACAGCAATAGAGCTACCTGCTGTTTTTCCATAGTCATTTGTGCTTCCAGTGATTTTTGTATCAAATCCATTTAAAGAAGCTGTTTGCATAAGGTCCATCGCTTTTCCTTCTGCGTAATTTTCTTTAATATCTACAATAACTACCTCACTTGCAAAATTTTTAATAGCAATGTACTCAGCACAACTTGCACCTACAGCACCTGCTCCAACAACAGTAACTTTCATTTTATATAATTTATATTAATATTTGTTTGTAAATTTAGTAATTATAGATGGAATAACCTTCTGTTTTAAATGTGATTTTATAACTTTTTTTTAGTTTAAAACAGTTTGTAATAGGTTGCAATTGTAGGTGTTGTGTCTGTTTTTGTAGGTGATCTTTATCAGTAAATATTATGTTTATTATTGTATGTTTTATGTATCTGATATTTAGGTAGTATATGTATTGTGTTATTCGTATAATTGATGGGCTAATTTACACTTATGCCAAATGAATTTCAGAGTAGTTGATGCTAAATTTGAATTATTTTTTTCTTTAGATGAAATAAAAAATATGAGCATAGCCTAGGTTACGGTTCTATTTTATATTGAAATATAAAGGAAATAGAAACTTATTTAATCAATCATTTTGATGTTTATTTGGTGTTATATAGTTTTTTAGTGTTTGATATACATAAAAAAGGCATTGTTAAAATGATAACAGTGCCTTTTTTTGTGATTTCGAAATTGATTAAGCGTCGATATTTGCGTATTTCGAGTTTTTTTCAATAAATTCTCTTCGTGGTGGAACTTCGTCGCCCATCAGCATAGAGAATACTCTATCAGCTTCAACATCATTTTCAATAACAATTTGTCTAAGAGTTCTAAATTCAGGATTCATCGTGGTATCCCAAAGTTGCCCAGCGTTCATTTCTCCTAAACCTTTATATCTTTGAATCGTAGCACTACCTCCCATTTTTTGAACTATTAAATCACGTTGATCATCGTCCCATGCATATTCTCTTTTTTGTCCTTTTTTAACAAGGTAAAGCGGAGGAGTAGCAATATATACATAGCCCTGTTCAACCATTTCTTTCATAAACCTAAAGAAAAAGGTTAGAATAAGTGTAGCAATGTGGCTACCATCAACATCGGCATCACACATGATTACTACTTTGTGGTACCTCAGTTTAGAAAGGTTAAGAGCTTTGCTGTCTTCTTCGGTACCAATAGTAACTCCTAAAGCGGTAAACATGTTTTTGATTTCTTCATTTTCAAAAACTTTGTGGACCATCGCTTTTTCGACGTTTAATATTTTTCCACGCAATGGTAAGATTGCTTGGAAGTTTCTATCACGTCCTTGTTTTGCAGTTCCTCCAGCAGAATCTCCCTCAACTAAGAATATCTCACAGATTTCAGGATCTGTTTCTGAGCAGTCAGATAATTTCCCAGGTAGTCCACCAATAGACATTATTGTCTTACGCTGTACCATTTCTCGTGCTTTACGAGCAGCGTGACGTGCTTGTGCTGCTAAGATTACTTTTTGTACAATGATTTTAGCGTCATTTGGGTTTTCTTCAAGGTAGTCAGTAAGCATTTCTGACACTGATTGAGATACGGCAGCAGAAACGTCTCTATTTCCTAGTTTTGTTTTTGTTTGTCCTTCGAACTGTGGTTCTTGAACTTTTACAGAAATAATTGCGGTGAGTCCTTCACGGAAATCATCTCCCGAAATATCAAACTTTAGGTTTTTTAGTAAGCCTGAATTATCAGCATATTTTTTTAAAGTACCTGTCAATCCTCTTCGGAATCCAGAAAGATGTGTTCCTCCTTCATGAGTGTTGATATTGTTTACATAAGAATGTAGGTTTTCAGAATACGAAGTGTTATAGACCATAGCTACTTCAACAGGGATTCCGTTTTTCTCGTTTTCCATTGAGATAATTCCAGAGGTCAATTGCTCTCGAGTACTATCTAAGTATTTTATAAATTCACTTAAACCTTCTGTACTATAGAATATTTCTTTTATGTCGTTTCCTTCATCGTCTTGACTTCTCTTGTCAACTAATATAATAGTAATTCCTTTGTTAAGGAATGAGAGCTCTCTTAAACGGGAGGCTAAAATATCGTAAGAGTATTCAGTAGTTTGTTGGAAAATGGACTTGTCTGGTGTAAAGGTAACTTCAGTTCCTCTAAAATCTGTTTCTCCAATTTGTTTTACGGGATACAATGCTTTTCCTTTTTCGTATTCTTGTTCCCAAATTTTTCCTTCTCTAAAAACAGTTGCTCTTAAGTGCTCAGATAAGGCATTTACACAAGAAACACCTACTCCGTGTAGTCCTCCAGATACTTTGTAGGAATCTTTATCAAACTTTCCACCAGCACCAATTTTAGTCATTACAACTTCTAGGGCTGAAACTCCTTCTTTTTTGTGAATTCCGACAGGGATACCACGACCATCATCTCTAACAGTAACCGAATTGTCTTTGTTTATGTGTACTGTAATATTATTACAATGTCCTGCTAATGCTTCGTCAATAGAGTTGTCAATTACTTCGTATACCAAATGGTGAAGTCCACGGCTTCCTACATCTCCAATGTACATAGAAGGACGCATTCTAACATGTTCCATACCTTCTAAAGCTTGGATACTATCAGCAGAATACGAACTTGAATCTTCTTCGATCATATTATATGTGTTTTATATTATTAGTTAAGTCGATTTTTACAAACCAAACAAATATAATTAAATAGTAAGCTTATTAAAGGGGAATGTTTAAAACTTTAAAAAATGTTTATAAGTCTAAAGATTGCTTAAAAGAGCTTAAAACAGTCTTGTGCTGAGGGAATGTATCTCTAATGAATTCATAGTGGACATAAAATAGAAAAACGCCTTAAAAGCAATAAAATAAATGCTACTTTAGGCCTGAAAAAGAATATTTGGTAGTCGCTGCATAACGAAATCGTTTGAAAAAGCTGACTGTAAATTAAAAGTTTTACGAAATGATGTAAGTCATGTCTTGAAGATTTTGTCTAAGTTAATTTTAGCGAAGAATCAAGGAAAATATTTAGAAAATGAAAAATAAGATTAAAGGATTTTGGCGGTTGGTTTTTGTAGCTTTTATATTGAGTTCAGTATCGATAAAGGCTCAGAAAAAGGAGCCTTTTAAGCCAACAATAAAATGGAATCTTTCAGGTCAGTTTTGGTTGAGGTATGCCGATTTAAATGATGGATCTTTAATAAATGGAGAGCCTACTTCTAGTTATGCTGATGTTTCTATTCGACGCTTAAGAATTCCGATTTCTTCTCAGGTAACTCCTAAATTATTTTTGTATTCAATTATTGGGGGGAACAATTATAATATAAAAAACAAAGAAATGAAGTTAGGGATATTAGATTTATATGTTGAATATTCTTTTGGAAGATTTTTAGAAGTTGGAATGGGAAAGTCAGGTTGGCAAGGCTTGAATAGGTGGAATATTCGTTCAAGTGGTACGTTGATGGGCTTGGACTCTCCTTTATTTACATTAAATACTGTTGAGAAAAATGACGATTTAGGACGTCAATATGGGGTTTGGTTTAAAGGGCAAGCAAGTAGGTTTGATTATCGATTGGCACTTAGTAAACCGGAAATTATTACTACGGTTCCTGAGGGTGAAGTAGATTTTGCAAACAATAGACCTCGTCTTAAATCTTCTGCTTATGTGAAATATCAATTTTTTGAGCATGAATCTAATAAGTCTGCTTATCAAGTTGGTACCTATATGCAAACCAAAAAAGTTTTTAATATTGGTGTTGGATTTCAGTATCAAGAAAAAGCAATGAGTGATGGTGATGCTCAGTATGATGCGTTATCAGAAGTTGCAGCTGAAAATTATTATGATATGAGTCACTGGGCAGTAGATACTTTCTTAAACTTGCCTCTGGCAAATAAAGATGCTATCACTGCTTATTTGGGTTGTTATTATTATGGTTTTGGTGAAAATTATATCAGAAACGTTGGTGCCAATAATATTACTAGTGGAGGCGGAGATGATTATAATGGAGCAGGTGTTGCTTTTCCTATGATTGGTACAGGGGCTTCTTTGTATATGCAGTTTGGTTATGCGTTTGAGCAAGCAAAAGTATTGGGACAAGAAATGATTATTCAGCCTAATATTGCGATTCAACATTCTGATTGGGACGCATTGGAGCAAAATATGACTGTTTATGATTTTACGGTGAATTTTATGTTAAACGGAAAGCATTCTAATAAAATTAGTTTGGGCTATCAATACCGTCCTATTTATGATTCGACGACTTTAAAACAAATAGATGCTAAAGGAATGGCGATTTTGCAATATCAAATAGCATTGAAGTAAAAAATAAATCTTTAATTTATTGGTTGAAACGTTTTTCAGTAACTGAAGTTAAGACCGTTGCAAGGTACATGACAAAAACAAAGACCCAAACTTAGGGTGTAAATCGTTGTTTGTTAGCTTATTAAGATGTATATTCAAGCCGTGAAACTACAAATAACACCTACTTTTGCAGATAGCATTTGTGATTTACGCACAAGAAAGATAAAAGCTACATTTTTTAGTCAAATAAATATTCTTATCGATTGGGATCGAATTTCAAAAATAATAGAAGGACTATTCCAGGGGTAAAAGTGCCGTTGGTAAGCCTTCCTATGATGGTTTGTTGCTTTTTAAAATGTGTCTTTTGCAGAGTTGGTATGGTTTAAGCGATTACCAAGTAGAAGATAGACTTAACGATAGTTTATCATTCAGCTATTTCTGTGGAATGACAATAGAACAGGTAGCACCAGACCACAGTACATTGAGTAGGTTTAGAACGGCATTGACAAAAACTAAAACCT
>NZ_JBAHZZ010000051.1:0-10846 GCF_037132785.1 Flavicella sp.
TCTCCTCGATTTATCATTTTTATGGCATCCCTTCGTATAATTTCTCTTTCTTGATCGGACACGCTTCGTAAGTCTGTTTTTTCCATCAATAAAGATACAAAAAAATATATTAATTAAAGAACTATTGGTTCCGGGTTAATAGGACAATCGAAATCAGGAAATCCTTGAGATAAATTAAGAGTATTATTTTCTTTTGCAAGATGATTCATTGTTGTAAAAATGGTTGTTTTTACATCGGGTAGTTTTGATTCATGGTGATCTAGAAAAAAATGCATTCTTTTTTTAGGAAAGATACATTTTTCTTGAAAAGGGTATAAAAAATACATCAATAAAATAAGTTGTAGTTTTTTTTATTTATGGAGCTGATTAGCAAATGAATAACATAAAAAAAACAGTTTCTGACATAGAATTATATGCGATAACCTACAATATCGTCTTTTTTCGAGTATTTATTTTTTTATTGCTTTAATTGTCACAACTTAGTCATTTAATTAGAAATTGTATAAAAATGAAAGTTGGTATTCCGAAAGAAATTAAGAACAATGAAAGCAGAGTTGGGATGACTCCTGGAGGAGTTTTCGAGTTAGTAAAAAACAATCATATTGTATATGTACAATCAAATGCTGGTGAGAGTAGTGGTTTTTTTAACAAAGATTATCAACAAGCAGGTGCTATAATCCTTGATTCCATTGCCGAGGTTTATTCGATGAGCGAAATGATCGTAAAGGTAAAAGAGCCCATTGCAGAAGAATACGATTTAATCCAAGAAGGACAGATATTATTTACCTATTTCCATTTTGCATCAAGTGAAGTATTAACAAAAGTGATGATGAAGGCAAAGGCCATTTGTATTGCATATGAAACAGTTGAAGATGAAGAAGGAACATTACCATTGCTAACACCAATGTCAGAAGTTGCAGGAAGGTTGGCTATACAACAAGGAGCTAAGTATTTAGAAAAACCTGTAAAAGGGAGAGGTGTGCTTTTAGGAGGTGTACCAGGTGTGGCTCCTGGTAAAGTACTAGTTTTAGGTGCTGGTGTTGTTGGTATACAAGCTGCTAAAATGGCTGCAGGTTTAGGTGCTCATGTAACTATTATGGATATAAATATGAAGCGCCTACGTTACGTAAACGATGTAATGCCACCACACGTTGTTACGGAATTCTCAAATGAATATAATATTAGAAAACATATAAAAACTCATGATTTAATTATTGGAGGAGTCCTGCTTAAGGGGGCTAAAGCTCCAAATTTAATTAAGCGAGATATGTTAAAAGAAATGCGCCCTGGAACTGTAATCATTGATGTAGCTGTAGATCAAGGAGGTTGTGTGGAGACGACAAGGCCTACTACACATGAAGACCCTGTTTATATTATAGATGATGTTGTACACTATTCTGTTGCCAATATGCCTGGAGCAGTTCCTTGTACCTCTACCATGGCATTGACCAATGTTACTTTACCATATACTTTAAAATTAGCAAATTTGGGATGGGAAGTTGCATGTGAAAAAGATGCAAGCCTTAAAAAAGGACTAAGTATTATTTCTGGTCAAATAGTTTATGAAGAAATAAGAGAAGCCTTTGGTTGGGAAAAGGAGGTTGTCTAGATAGACAATGTGTATTCTAAAAGTTAGAACTCCAGAATTTTTTTTTAATAACCTAAATTACAGAATTATAAAAGCCCTTGAATAAATTTCAAGGACTTTATTTATAGAAAATAATTTTTCGGGTTAAGAACGAATTTGTCCATTGCCTCTAATAATCCATTTATAAGTAGTGATTTCCTCTAAGGCCATTGGACCTCTTGCATGTAGCTTTTGTGTACTAATACCTATTTCAGCACCTAGGCCAAATTGAGATCCATCTGTAAAAGCAGTAGAACTGTTCGCATATACAGCAGCAGCATCTACGTTATTTAGGTAGTTTTCAATCACGGTTTCGTCCTCTGCAACAATTGCTTCACTGTGTTTAGAGCTGTAATGTGCAATATGACTAATAGCTTCATCAAAACTTTTTACAGTTTTTATTGATATTTTATTTGATAAAAATTCAGCACCAAAATGAGATTCATCTGCGATAGATAAAAGATTTTTTGGATACGTATTTTTAATGACAGCATAGGCTTCTTTATCAGCATAAATCTCCGTTTCTTTTTCGATCAAAGCATTGGTGATAATAGGTAAATCTTTCAATCTGTCTTTATGTATCAACAAGCAATCTAAAGCATTACAAACACTTACTCTTCTTGTTTTTGCGTTTACAACAATGTTTTTACCTTTTTCAATATCTCCACTCACATCAAAATAAGTATGTACAATACCTGCTCCAGTTTCAATAACTGGTACTTTAGCATTGTCACGTACAAAGTTGATCAAACCTTGACTTCCTCTTGGAATAATCAAATCTACATAGTCAGTAGCCTCTAACATATCAGCCGTAGCTTGACGATCTGTTGGTAGTAGAGTAACAATATTTGTATTGAGGTTGTGTTTTTCGAGTACTTCTTTTATCAGTCCGATAATTGCTGTATTTGAAAATTCAGCATCGCTACTTCCTTTTAAAATACAAGCATTTTGAGTTTTAAAACATAAAGAAAAGACATCAAAAGAAACATTTGGACGAGCTTCATAAATGATGCCAATAACACCCATTGGCACTCTTACTTTTGAGATTTCTAATCCGTTTTCAAGTTTTTTTTTAGAAAGAATTTCACCGACAGAACTTGTTAAATTAGAAATATTGAGGATGTCTTGAGAGATTCCTTCAATTCTTTCTTTAGTTAATAACAATCGATCAAACTTAGGGTCGTTTTTATCCATTCTGTCTAAGTCTTTTTTATTCTCTGTCAGAATAATTTCTGTTCTAATAATAGCCAATTCAGCCAGTTCTCTTAGAACTGAATTTATAGTGTCGGCAGATAAAGAAATTAATTCTCTACTGGCTTTTTTTACCGCTTTAAATGTATGTTGTGTATTCATTTTAAATTCTTTTTTTACAAGTAAACTTGTTTTTAGTTTAATACAAGGTAATTGTAGTGTACCAAAGCACTGTGATCTCTTTCTCCTATATAATTAATAGCTTCTTTAGAGTCGTAGGCGACTTTCCCGAGTCCAATTACATTTTTTTCTTCGTCAACAATATTGATAACGTCTCCTTTTTTAAAGGAACCTTTTATAGATATGACCCCTACGGGGAGTAAACTTGTAACTTTAGGTGATCGCAAAGCTTCTTTTGCTCCTTGGTTGATAACAATACAGGCTTTGGAAAAATCTCCAGACTGTGCTACCCATTTTTTTATTGGAGAGATATTTTGTTTTTTAGCTTTAAAAAAAGTACCTGTTTCTTTGATTAGCAAAGCCTGAATGATATTGTCTTTAGTTCCATTTCCTATGTATACATCAATTCCCAAACCTGCCATTTTTTTTGCAGTATTTGCTTTGCTAAGCATACCACCTCGTCCAAATTCAGATTTAGTGTCTGATACTGCGTCGTCCAGATTAATAGTATTGTCAATATATTCTTTTATCAACTCAGCTCCAAGTTCATTTGGGTGTGCTGTGAAAATACCATCTACGTTAGAGAGCAGTAAAAGACTTTCAACGGAAATCATTGAGGCCACCAAGCCAGAAAGTTCATCATTATCAGTAAACATCAATTCTGTAATAGAAACCACATCATTTTCATTGATGATGGGAGTAACGTTGTTTTTTAACAAACCGTCTAAACAGTTTTTGATGTTTAAATAATGTTGTCGGGTTCTAAAGGATTCTTTGGTTACCAAAACTTGAGAACAGAGTAATTGATGTTTTAGAAATTCTTCACTATAAATTTTCATCAACTCTATTTGACCAATAGAAGCTAAAACTTGACGTTGACTGATTCTATCTAGGTTTTTTTTGATTTTCACGATACTTCTACCAGCTGCAACAGCACCAGAAGAGACCAAAACAACTTGAACTCCTGCTTTTTTTAATTCAGCAACTTGCTCTACAATATGACCAATACGAGCCTTGTCTGGCAGGCCAGAGGCGAGTGTAAGTACATTAGAGCCAATTTTTACTAAAATCTTCTTAGCAGTATTCATATCCTATATATCATTCAAAAAATGAAGTTACAAAAGTACAAATTTGTACCGTAACAGTTGGACTCAATAGAAAAAAACAAAAAAAGGCTTTTTCATTTATCGAAAAGCCTTTTTTATCTGTTTGTTTTGAGTGTTTGCGATTTTACTAAATTTCCGTTTAAATCGTATAGTTTTTTTGATATATAGAATCGGTGCAATTTTTTCGTTATAAGAATATAATACGTCATTTAAAAGGGTATAAGTCGTATTCTGAGAGATCTATTTCGTCAATAAAAAGATCAAAATGATAATTTTCACCCTCAACAGGGAAGCTAATTAAAAAATTAAATTCAAAAGTTTCAGAAATGTCAAAACAGGATTCAATTTCACTCTCAGATGAAAGCTCCAAATTGCAATTGGAATAAAGATCCATATAACTACGCCCTAAAAAGTAAAAAAGATCACCGTTATTGTCAAGTTCGACCTCCAATTCGATATTAGCAGATTCAGTCAAGGTAGCTGTCGTTAGACGAAGTTATTTTTTTTATATTAAAACTAGTCCTTTACTGTCAATTTTTTTATCAAATAGATGTAAACAGGATAATGGTCGCTATAACCATTTGTAAAAGAGCCGTAGCTAAAACTTCTAAATGGATATCCTTTATATTTTCCAGTTTGTACGGTGAGATATTCGGGATTGAAAATATGAGCTTTGTAAAAGGAAAGGGATTCATAGTTTTTAGAAATAAAATTTCCGTTTACTATAATTTGATCAAACAAATAGATGTTGTCTCTATAGCCTAAAGTACTATACCCATTTTTGTAGAGTGATTCATAAGGGTTAAAGAGTGTAGTGTCATTTAGTTTTTTTTGATTTATTTCCGTTTTTAATACATTTTTTAAGCTAGAGTTGGTGGGGTTGTCGTTTAAATCTCCCATCAATATAATTTTTGATTTGGGTTCGTTTTTTAAAATGCTGTCACATATTTTTTTATTTAGATAGGCGGCTTTTTCTCTAAAAGGTCTGCTTTTTTTTTCTCCGCCTCTTCGGGATGGCCAATGGTTGATAAGGAGATGTATAAGTTCGTTTTCTAAATAGCCCGATACTACTAAAAGGTCTCGAGTGTGAATTCTGTAGCCTTTATCTGACCAGAGTTTTAATTCATATGAAAGTTGATTGATTGGAATGAATTTATCTTTATTGTATAATAAGGCAACATCAATTCCCCTTAAATCAGGAGAATTATAATGAATGATTCCATAGTTGTTTTGTTTTAAAACAGGGGATTGAATTAAATCTTCTAATACGTCCTTGTTTTCTATTTCGGCAACGCCAATTAATGTAGGGGGAGCGTTTGTTTTATCCCTTCCAATTTCAGAAATAACCTTTGCTAGGTTTTTTATTTTTTTAGAGTAAATGTCAGATCTATTGTTTTTGATTTCTAAAATAGGACTTGCTTCATCATTGGAGTTAGGGTTGTTTATCGTGTCAAATAAATTTTCAAGATTATAAAAAGCAACAGTATGAATTTTATAGGTCTGTTTTTTTTGACAAAAAAGGACATGAAATGAAAATAACCATATAAATATAAAGATAGAGTGGTGCATAGTCTTTTTATTAAAGATAAAATAAATTTTTCGTAAATTAATAAGAGTATAATCATTGACTGTAATGGAAAATAGAAATTTTTTATGTTTTTATGGAGTGATTTTTTACTGTTTGTTTTTTTATCCGATTCCCAAAATTTGCGCACAAGATAAAATTGTATTGAGAGGGAAGGTTTTAAAATCAGTTTCAAATACGCCTATAGAAGATGTTTTGATTCGTGTAATATCGGATCAGACTATTTTCACCTATACAAATAAATCAGGTTTCTTCTCTTTAGAACTCAGATCGAAAACCACTTTTAAAATAGAAGTTTCTGTAAAGGATTTTATATCTCAGGTTTTTAAAATACTTCCTTCAAATAAAGAGTCGTTTTATTTGGGAACAATACTAATGTTTCAAAAACAAGACGCACTCATTTACTCTAATATTTTGAAGTTATCAGAAGATGAATTGTTGGATAATGATATTGGTGGAGCTAATGCAATCACAGGATTGCTTCAATCATCAAAAGATGTTTTTATCAGAACAGCAGCGTTTAATTTTGGACAAGCTAGATTTAAAATACGAGGTTATGATAGTAGAGAAGGAACGATTTTGATAAATGGAGTTAAGATGAACAAAATTCAAACAGGTAGACCTCAATGGAGTAATTGGGGAGGGTTGAATGATGTACTTAGAAATCTTACTTTTAGCAATGGAATAGCGCCGACAATAGTTTCGTTTGGATCTGTTTTGGGGACTACAAATTTTAAAACAAGGGCGTCAGAATATAGACCCGGGTCAGGTGTGTCCTTAGCGGCAAGTAATGGAAGTTATAAGGGAAGAATAATGGTTTCTCATTTTACAGGAATAGTAAAGAATGATTGGGCTTTTGCCTTTTCAATGTCGAGTAGGTTTGCAAAAGAGGGAGCTGTTGATGGAACTTTTTATAAGGCTTATTCTGTGTTTGTTTCTGCTGAGAAAATGATTAACAAACAGCATAGTGTAAATCTTACAGCGATCTATGCTTTTAATAGAAGAGGAAAGTCTTCGGCAAATACACAGGAGGTTTTCGATTTAAAAGGTGGGCGATATAATTCTTATTGGGGGAATCAAGAAGGAGAAAAAAGAAATTCGAGAGTTAAAGAAGTCAAAGAACCCTTGCTACTGTTCAATCATTATTGGAAAATGAACAAAAACGCATCTCTAAATTCTTCTTTGTCATATCAGTTCGGGCATATAAGTTCTAGTCGATTGGGCTATGCGAATGTAAATAGTCCTGATCCTTCGTATTATAAATATTTGCCCAGTTCAGCTTTGCGGTATGATGATTTTTCTGAGACTTATAAATTGATTGAAGCCTTTAAAGAAGATGGACAGTTAAATTGGAAGGATTTGTATGCGACTAATAATTTAACAAACACTTCTAGTTATTATTTGTATGAGGATAGAAATGAAGATAGACAGCTAACATTCAACACTGTTTTTAATACTACAATTTCCTCAAAATTAAATTTTAATATTGGTTTGAGTTATCGAAATTTGGAGAGCCTAAATTTTGCTTTGGTATTAGATGATCTAGGTGGTGGTGGTTTTTTTGATGTTGATTCTTTTGAAGAGGGAGATACAGCGCAATCAGATTTAAATAATAGAGATCGTGTCGTTACAGTGGGTGACCCATTTTCTTATAATTACAGAATAAATTTTGCTGAAGTAGAGTTGTTTTTTCAATCGACATATCGTTTGAGGAAGTGGGAGTGGGTTGGTTCTTTTAGGTATAATCAGACGAGTTATCAGAGAACAGGATTTTATAAAAATGGAAAATATCCTAATTCGTCTTTTGGAGCGGGAACGAAAGAGAGTTTTAAGAATGGAAGTGTAAAACTGAATACCTTATATAAATTCTCTGGCAGGCATTTGTTGTATGGGAACTTGGCTTTTATAGCTCGTGTTCCCGTATTAAAAAACATGTATTCTAATATAAGAGTGAGTAGTGAAGTGATTTCTAAAATCAGAAGCGAATCTATAAAAACGATTGATTTGACCTATCAATATAGAGCTCCCAGGATAAAATCTAAAATTACGGGCTACTATACAATATTTTCAAATGGCACCGAAAATTCTTTTGTTTATGCAGAGGGTTTAGGTGGTGATAGTTCTGATTTTATAGCTCAGTCAGTTACCGATATTGAGAAGAAACACAAGGGGATTGAACTTGGAGTTGATATAGAATTGACTGCTGAATTTTCTATGTCTATCGTTGCTGCTATTGGTCAATATACGTATAATAACAATCCTAATTTATTTATAGAATCAGATCTGTTTAACGATGGAGACAGTGATTTTGGAACAGTTTATTTAAAAAACTATAAAATAGGAGGCACTCCTCAAAGAGCCTATTCTTTAGGAATAAACTATAAAAACCCAGCATATTGGTGGGTCGCTCTAAATGGAAATTTTTTAACACATCATTATTTGTCGGTTTCTCCGTTGTTAAGAACAAATAATTTTTATTTGGATGCTGATGGGATTCCTTTTGTAAATACAACAACGGGAAATGAAATAACACAAGAGCAAGTGTCAAGTTTATTAAAACAAGAACGATTTGAAGATTTGGTTTTGGTGAATCTTGTGGGGGGAAAATCGTGGAAATTGAGAGACAATTATTTAGGACTTTTTTTTAGCCTGAATAATTTATTAGGTAAGACTTTTAAAACAGGTGGTTTTGAACAGTCTAGAAAAGCTAATTACATAGAGTTATTGGAAGATAAATCTTTGACAAAACCTTTGTTTGGACCAAAATATTGGCTTAAGAATGGAACTAGTTATTATGTGATTTTATCGTATAGATTTTAAATAGATATCTGATGGGGGAAAGAGTTAAGTTTTATATTTTGATTTTATGGATTACATCTTGTGTGTCGGATACCGATTTTTCCGTACCCAATGTTATTTGTATAGAACCAGAATTAGAAATCACACATACAATTGCTCAAGTTAAGGAAATGGTAGGTTATGGAATTGTAACTTTCGAGAGCGATATGATTATTGAAGGGTATGTAGTGAGTAGTGATAAATCAGGGAATATTTATAAGGAGATTTACATCCAAGATAAATCAAAAATGCCTTCGGATGCAATACGAATTGCTGTTGATAAAACAAATTTATACAGCGTTTTTCCGGTTGGAAGAAAGGTATATATAAAATTAAAAAGCTTGTCAATTGGATACAATAGAGGCGCATTGGAAATAGGGAAAGCAGCTGGGTCCGAGTTAGAGCGAATTCCTAACTCTGAAGTCTTTAATCATTTTATCAGGAGTTGTGACGAAGAAGAAGTAGTACCTAATAGTATTTCTATTAGTAAAATAACAGATATCCATGTGGGAACTTTGATTAAGTTGAATAGGGTACAGTTTATAACTAGAGATTTAGGTGGCTCATATGGGGTGTTAAATTCAACTCAGACCGTGGATAGGCTGTTAGAGGAAACAAATGCTGATTGTAAGTTGAATTCACAAATAAATGTAAGGATTAGTGGTTTTTCGGATTTTAAAAACAGAGAATTACCAGAAGGAAAAGGAAGTATTACTGGGATTTTGTCAAAATATTATTCCGAATATCAATTGGTATTAAGAAATGAAAACGATGTTGTTTTAGGAGAAGAAAGATGTGCTATTGTAACATTGGATGAACCGACTATTTCCTATCAACAAATAATCAATATGTACTCTAATAAAGTTGTTGAATTTGGAATAGATAAAGATTATGTGTTTGAGGGTTATGTTACCTCTTCTGATCAAGAAGGGAATTTTATAAATACTCTTTTTATTCAAGACGCTTATGAAAATCCAAAAGGAGGCTTTTGCTTGTTAGTAGATGAAGAAAATATGTTTGAGAGTTTTCAGGTTGGAGATAGAGTATTGTTGAACTTAAATTATTTATATCTTGATAAAATAGATGGAGTATACACAGTAGGTGTTTTTAAAGATGATTCAGTTACCGAGATTAGTGAAGGAGAGGTTAATCGATATTTGTTTAATTCTCAGGAAAGTTTTGAGATCATTCCACGGATAATAACTCTTGAAGAAATTTCTAAAGAAGGTTTTCAAAATATATTAATCACACTAAACAATGTTCAATTAACAAATTCCGAGTTGGGAAAAGCATATGCATATTACTCGGGTACTGAAGATGGTAATAGAGTTTTGGAAACATGTGGTGTTCTACAAGAGTTAGAACTACATACTTTAGGAACCGCTTCTTTTGCGAATGATAAATTTCCTATCGCTAAGGGGAGTGTTACAGGAGTTGTATATGGTCAAGATTTAACAATGCAAATACGTTCTATTTCCGATGTCGATTTTCAAGAAGAAAGAGACAGTTGCTCTGTGGTTATATCAAAAATACTTATTACGGAGATAGCGGATCCAGAAAATTCTGTTGGAGCTCGTTTTGTAGAGTTGTATAATGCTGGAGAGGAACCTCTTTCTTTAAATGGCTGGCAGCTGAATAAATATTTAAACGGCTCAACTACAGTTTCCGGAAGCGGACTTGATTTATCAGGCTTAACAATTCAAGTCGGAGGGTTTTTGATTCTTGGAAATACAGAATTCGAAACAATTTTTAATATGATTCCTGATTTGGAAAATTCTTATATTTCAGGCAACGGAGATGATGTATACGAGTTAGTGGATAGGCAAGGAGAAATTCATGATGTTTTTGGTGTTGTTGGAGAGGATGGTTCTGGTACAAGTTGGGAGTATTTAGATGGAAAAGCAATACGGAAATTCGAGGTAGTCGAACCGAATAGCAAATTTAAAATTTCGGAGTGGGAAATTTTCACAAAAACAACTGGGAATAAGCAGTTGGCACCAGAAAATTTCACTCCAAAGATACGTTAAAAACTTTTTTAATTGAATGTTTCAGAGGGTGAAACATAGTGTTAATTTATCTGGTGTCTCAATGAGACTAATTTATAATATTTATTAAGACCGTTGCAAGGTACATGACAAAAACAAAGACCCAAACTTAGGGTGTAAATCGTTTTTTGTTAGCTTATTAAGATGTATATTCAAGCCATGAAACTACAAATAACACCTACTTTTGCAGATAGCATTTGTGATTTACGCACAAGAAAGATAAAAGCTACATTTTTTAGTCAAATAAATATTCTTATCGATTGGGATCTAATTT
>NZ_JBAHZZ010000085.1:0-36330 GCF_037132785.1 Flavicella sp.
ACTGTTGCACGTAGCTTATACTTATTTTATGTTTTTATCTTAATCGGACTAAAAATACTCAAATAAGTTTAAGCGGACAATGCAAACACAAAAAAACCTTCGAAAAAGCCCAAAAACCCGCATTAATCTTATACAGTGTTGTAGGTAGTTTTTTATTTTTCATTCAGATTGTCAAAATATTTTTTCCGATAAAACTTATTCACATCTCTTTTTATAGTGTCTGTTTGTGATTTTACAATATAAAATTCAAAATCAGAGTCAGTTTTCTTAAACAAAGAATCGCCAACATTCAGTTTTTCGTGTATAAAAAAAGGAACTTGTTTTTCCCATTTATTGTCAATTAGAATCGGTCTTGTTCGTCCGTTATCTTTTTCAGGTAATAAGCTTGTTATTTTTCCAGAGTACGAGTTATTTCTGATTTTTTTATATTCTTTTTCAAGAAAGCTTTCCGAATTGTTCTGAATTAATGAGATAGAAATAATTACAATAAAAATTGGAATAAATACCAATGCAATACTTTTTCGGATTGTCCTTTCTTGTTTTTTCAATTCATTCTTGTTTTCCATTCTCGTTGGTCAAATTACCTACAACGGTTACTGTATGGTTAGTGGCGTGTTAATATTACAAAATTTTCAGTTTGTCACAGAATTTAATTAAAAGAAATGAACTTGAAATTTAGCACTTTGTAGCCATTAACTATACAGATTGTTGTGCATAGTTTTATTCCTAATAATTCTTTCTTTGTGTTCTCGTTCCTTAAGGGACATTAGACGCATTCGAATTTCATCTGATTTAGATTCGAACATTTTTAACTCGTGTTTCAAACGAGAGAGCTGTCTTTCGTCAAATTCCGCTGGGTCAGAATTGTCTAATATTAAATATTGTTCGTCAATCGAGTTTTTTAAATGACTCTTTCTTTCATGTAGGTAGTTTAACTCTTCGTCTAGACTAATTCTTTCCTTCATTAAAGATTCCCTTACTTGACGATATTTCATAAATTCCTCTTCCTTACGCAAGTGCATTATTCGTCTTCGTTCATCCAATCGTCTTAATTCACGTATTTCTTCAATTGCTTTTTCGTCTACTTTTTCATTTAGAAAATCACGAGCAAATTCTAAAAAACGATCAGATTGATACATGTGAAATGATTGTTCAGCTTCTAATTGAAATTCCTTAATAAGTTCTGGACGTGGGCTAATTGTTTTCCCCTTAAATCTTACCCACCAATCTTCTTTTCTATCATCAGTTAACAGAATCACTCCTTGTTTAAGGTCCTTAGATTTTTGAATTATTTGTTTCCAAACAATAAAATCACCAAACTTTCTTGAATTAAGAGTAGTACCATCATTCTTACTAGAATCTTTATAACCGGGCGGAACTTTGTTATTGAACCTTAATTCTCCTTCCGTACAAATTTCTTGAAGTTCTTCTTCTGTAAATTCATTACCTACTTTTTTGTCAAATAAAGATTCAATTTTTGCTAATATATCGTCTTCTGTAATTCTATTATTATGAAAACCTTTATTCTCCTCTAATTGCTTACAGATTTCTTCATTTAGTGACGTGAATTTTTTGAGAAGTTTATCAGACAGGAACGGATGCTGTCTTGAATTATGAAACTCCTTTTCAATTAATTTTAAAGAAGAAATAGTCTCTTCATAAGACTTTTCTTGTTGGCTAATAACACCAAGTCGGTTATTAAAAAACTCTTGAGCAGATTGGTGAGGTATCCATATTCGTTTTTTAAGCTTATTTAAAATCTTTAAAAACTCTTCCCTGGTTTCATCAGAGTAGCGATATAAATTTAGTAAAATATTCGCATCTAAAGTAAATAAAGCATTTTTCCAAAGCTCATTTATCTCCTTATCTGTCAGCTTAAAATAGCCTGGGAATTTTGATTTCATATGTTTCCTTTAATTATGCACAACGGGTTTGAATATGGAAAGTTGCGGGTTTTATAACGCAATTTTCCTGCGTTCAAATATATTATTTTTTTGTTTTAGAACCATTCTAATTAACTGAATTAAGCAATTTTTTATATGCGGTGTTACCAAACGTTTTTCCTTTTTAAATCGCTAATATTTCAGAAATCATTGTCTTATATTCTTGAATATTTCTTTCATATTTTTTCTGAACTCTAATCCATAATATAACTCCAACTGCTAAAATTGTTGTTCCAATTAAATACATTGAAGCACCGCTACTTTTTCCTGAGATTACAGCAATCAAAAAACCCAATCCCACCGACATATCTGTAAATATTACTAATTTCCACAAAAAGTGTTGATTAAAAGAAATTTCTACATCGGTCTCATTTTCAATATCTGTTTTTGATAATTTTCCATTTACAACAATGCTGTTTAAATAGAACAAGTACCATGCATATAGAATCCGTTTACGGATTTTAAATGTTATTGAATTATTCTTATCGTGATTCATATTAAACACTAATCCGTTAACAGATTCAAGTGCGAACTCAATATTTTTACTAATCTCTTTAGGACTACTTTTTACTTTAAAATTCCATTTTTTCATAATATCGTGTTCAATGTTTGGTAACGGATTTGTATAAGATTAGTGTGGGAGGTAGACAATTCGTGAATTGTCAGCCGAGCCACAAGCTTATACTTATTTTATGTTTTTATCTTGTTGACCTAAAAATACTCAAATAAGTATAAGTGACATTATAAACAAGTACAAAACTTTGAGAAATCTATAAAATACCCACATTAATTTTATGCGGTGTTGGCAGTAGTTTTCTAGTCGTTATCGATGACTTCAAATATTCTTGGTTCTAAAGTTGAAATGTTTAGTCTTAAAATCTGATTTACTTTATGTTTATAATCATAGGTTAATACTTTATTTATAATTTCTTTATCTTGAAATTCATATTTAATTATTGCATAATCAGTTTTTCCTTCCTTGTGCTTTACTCCCTCAAACCCTATAACTGTTCCGAATATAAATATTCCGTTTTTTTCTAATTCTTTAGAACGATATTGATTTCTGGTATATGTCGTAACTATAATTATTCCAATTGCAATTATTGAAATACTCAAAATGTATAGAAGTTTTCTTTTCGTGCTATAGTTATTCACATCTAGAAAAAGAAAAGTAATCGTAATAAGTGACATTACAATTAAAGCATTTGAATAAGGTCCAACATTGTCGTTAATTAGAAAGTACTTGTAAGTAGACAAGTAATATCCAGTTAATATTAGTAATCCACATATTACTAATATTATGATTTTATTTTTTCGAGAAGTATTAATTGATGACTTCATTTCCTAAAGTAGGATAAATATAATTCTAGCAATAAATAATATAGCTCCGAAAATAACTGATGTTTTCCACCACTTTTTCATTGGTTTGAAATTTTCATTATTTGTTGTTTTAATATATAGTCCAAATCCAATCAGAAGAAGAGGAATTAATAAGTCTTGTATGTTTTGATAGTTCATTTTTCTTGTTTTTTTTATTACTGCCAACGGATTTGTATATGAAATTTTGCGTTTTAAAGGGCACAAAACTTCGAATTAAATATAAACAAAATAAATAAGAGTGTCACATAAAGTTAGCCAAAGTCAAGCAATTTTTTATATGCGTTGTTAGGTTTAGTGTTAGCTTTAGAAAAACAAATTAAAATTATAAATCAGAGTTTTAGCTTTTTATTTTTAAGCGTTGGCAAATTGCTGACGTAGGAAGCAAAACTCACAAACAATTTAAAACATTATGAATTATTTAAAAATAGTATCTTTAACAACAAGATTTGTATCATATCTTTTTTCTATAGATTTTTTACTTTCAGTTTTAGGTGGACTTTCTGGGTCTGTAGTCGTTTGTTTAATTAGAGGCTGAATAAACAGTGTTCCCAATGTGCCCACTACAAAGCCAATTAAATATTTAACCGCACCAATCTTTAATCTTTTGTCTTGAAGTAGATATTTTTTAAGTTGATATTTAATGTTGACTTTCTGAAAGACGTTCAGATTTAGAGATATTTTATGCTCTATGCAGTTCTGGTCAAAATAACTTATATAATATTTATATCCATTTGGAGTCATAGCTTTTATTGATGGAAATTTTCCAAACTTAAATTCAGAATTGTTTTTAGGATATCTAAATTCACCCTTAATGTCTAGCGGAATATCTGAAATTGAGACAATATGAATATCACCATGTTCTATTAAAACAGTACAATCTTTAAATTGGGTTGTGTTGAAATGATATTTTCCGATTAGTTTCATAAAAACAAATTTTTAATAAATATAGGTTTATTTAATCCACCTTTTTAAAGTGATTAAAAATTAAGATATAACAAGATGTCTACAGTCCGCACGAAAAATAGAAAAAGTAACAATAAGCTATCAATGATATTATGGATAACAAAAAACAATAAAATGTCAATTTCTCAAAAAAGGAAAAGAATTTTAAGGGTTTTATTTTTGTCCATGGAAAGGCTACTTTTTCCTCGCTCTTATATATCTCTTCTAGTTTTTTCAGATAAGCCTTCACTTCAGACTCTAAATAAAATATTTCGTAGAATAAAAGTGCTTGAGAAGAGAGGATACTCAGTCCGACTAAAGCTATCGATATCAGGAATAGCACCTTGGGAGTTTGGTCAAGATCAGATGAAGGTTTTAAACCAATTAAAAGAGCGAGCAGTCCAACCAATATTTGACTTAAGGACTTTATATATGAATAGTATGACTTGTCTCTGTCGTTCACGAGCCTGCTGTGACCATCAAGCACCTCAAGATAAGTTTTCAAATTCTCAGGATTTTTCATAAAGTATTGTATTTAAAAGGGCTTGAGTAAGAAAGGGGAAAAATAAAAAGTGGATTAAAATGATAAATTTAACAAATATATAAAACTTGCTAACATTACACCTAACTAGTTATATGTATATAAAACACATCGAATAACAGTGTCAGCTGCATGATAACGATGTGTTTTTATTGTTTTCGGTAAGTTTAATTGAATTTTACGTTGTTCTAGTTGTTAAGTTTGTTTTTTAAAATTTTTGATATTTTGTTTATGAGTGATGAGTCTATTTTATACGTGTTTGATGACTTATTTAGAGTACTGTCGTCTATTGGAGAGTACAACACAAGCAAATAATCATCGTTCATTTCACTAGCACCTATGGCAAGTGTCGATGTTGCCATACTTAATCCATTTATTAACATATAAAACTCATCGGTATCACTTACTAATAAATACCTTTCTCCTAAATAAGTTACTAATTCCGATGTGTGTTGCTCTTCGATTATAACAGATGAGAAATCAAGGTTGTTATCGTCGTCAAAAAGATACAACATATTATAGCCTAATGATGTAGTATAAAGAATTGACTCGTCAGTTTCGGCATCTGGAGTTCCTAGGCTATCTTCTAGCTGACTTCTTGAGATTCCAAATTCCAAATTTGGAGTAGGATATAATGTGCTTTTTGGTGTAACTGTAATAATTTCTTCTTTTGTTTCTTCTCCGTTATCTAAAATAATTGTTGTTTCACCCACACGCCCTACTTCAACAAGACCAGTGCTTGATACACTTGCGTGAAATTCATTTTCAACAGAGTAAGTTATTGCTGAAATTGAGGACGCCTCTATTTGATAGGTGTCTTCGAAATAAAGAGTTTTTTGGTTAGGCTCAAGAGTTATACCGTTATCGCTTTCCTCGTCACTTGAGCAAGAAATAAATAATACAACTGTAATAAGTAATAGTAATTTTTTCATAATAATCATAATTTTTGTTTTAAATATTTATTTTAGTTTAATACTTCATGCGACTGCTCTAGCTGCAAGGTTTCTCTATATTGTAGCGCTTTGCTTTGTTTTTTGCTTTACTTACTCAATGCTTTTAATATTCTCCCTTCGTTAATTACAATGTCTCTAAATAAAACGTGTGGAAACTCTGTGTATCTTGATTTTTTAAAAGCCTCAGAAATATTCAATAGAGTAGATGCAGTAACTAAAGACAAATTCATTTCGGTGTCCATTTCACAGTCCGTTACAAAATCATCACTAAATTCAGGTGCTTGAAGTTAACGCAAAAACTTTAGCAATATTTTGACTGTCAACCGATTTCAGCCCTTTATTTGTCGAACTTAAAATCTTATCAATTTCTTTACTGTTTATTGGTTTTTTTGAAATTATATTGTCAATAATCTTTATAAACGAGTTTTTTTCTAATGAACCAAGTTTATCTAATATCTTTTCTAATTTCATAGCTGTTTATTGTTTTCTTCAGATGTTCGTTTTTTTTACTGATCCAAATATTATTGAATCTTGTTCTTAATGTATTGATTCGATTAAAAAGATTCCTTTAGCTCTCGCATCATTTGTATTGTATCAATACATCTTACTTCAAAATGGCTACACACATCGGGTATCTTTACACGACTTTTTCTGTTTGGTTCACTTGTTTCGTATGTCACAATTGTCCAACCATTACTCATTGCAAAAGCAACAAGCCAAGGGTCGGCTAAGTCCGTTGATAAGAATTCTGCAATAGCTCTTTGACTGTAATGGTGAGACATAGAATTTACCCAAGTAACAATTGAAATGTAATTTGCAATTACAGAATCTGTATTAATAAAAAAGTCAGTTGGTAAATTATCTTGACACCAAACTTTTAATTCATCCTCGTGTGAAGAGTTATCATAAATCTCAGTTTTTACTTTGTCGATACTTACAATAACATCATTTGCAGAAAGTTCATTAACTTTTGTCCAAAAGCTTAATACTACATCCAAAGGATATATAGATCGATGAGCCTGTATTAAAAAATTGGAATCTATTATAAATTTACTCATACTTGATATAAATAATCGTTAATAAATTTATCATAGGTGTTACCTTTAAGACTTGTCAATTTGTATGCATCTCTGTATAATAGATTCTTTTCGTTAACAGCATTATTTACATAACCTGCAAAACGTAAACTAATCCTCTTTTTAGCTGTCGCGTAGAAATCACCTCCAGATCCTTGGTTTTCTTTTTTCTTGTAAAACTCAGAGATATAATCATTATAAAATTCGAAAAAATCATTTTTACTTATTAGACTTAAATCTAAAGCTCTACGAGCAACAACAATAGGACTAACTTTAAAGATTCTACTCAAAGACTTGAAGTTTTGAGAGCTTTTCCATTTATCATATAGATATGCTGCAGGTACTAAAAACTCTGCTGCAACTTGATCGCATAAAATTTCAATTGGGTCATCAGCAGGTAGCATTTGTTGATTGTCAAAACCAGCACTTTTTCCGAGCCAGATATGAGCCAATTCATGAATAATGGTAAACATTTGCGCTGCTTTTGCATCAGAAGAATTTATGAATAAAAATGGAGCTTTATTATTTACTAAAACAAATCCACGACATTCATTAACATCAATTACTCTTCTCGTATTGTTTCCTACAATTCCATTGAAATTCACGATAATTCCAGCCTCTTCTATCTGTAAAGTTAGATAATCCAATGCTTGTTCCCAGGTAGAAAATTCTTTAGCCCAATCTTGTGTTAATTGGAGTGTGTTTCTGATATCATTAACGATCTCATTACAGTCATTATTAATGTCAAATTCCCCAACAAAGTTGAGGTCATCATAGCCTGTTTCTTGTAAATATTTAGTAAGCCATAATTGTCTTTCCTTAATTATTTGAATAGTATGATAGACATTAAGAGATACTTTTTCACGTGGAGAATCACCTGTTCTAAAAAAAGGAATTGGTAATTCCTCCTTTGGGGGCTCTTGCATAAACATATAACCAAAAGGAACGTGTACTTTATGAGTAAAGTTTTCTAGCTGTTTGATTGTTGGTTTTTTAGTCCCTTCAACCCATTCGGCAACATTTGTATTTTTTTCATAAAACTCTTCAAGATCATTACCAGCTCTGGTAATGGCCCAATTTAGGATTTCAGATTTTATGTTTTCTATTCTTGTCGCCATATAGCAAGATACTTGGTTTTTTTTATTGAAGCGTCGTTAATAACTATTTTTGTGTTGTTAATTTAAAACTCTGACAGAACCTTTAGTACGTTACATATATAAGAACATTCTGCAACGTTGATTTCGAAGTCTGGAAATAATTTTTTATCCTTGTTTAATGAGATTAATTGTAAAATTCCTGTGTCAGGGTTATGTGTTTTAACTTTTTTGAATATAATTCCTCTTGTGTTGTGGAAGAAACAAAAAACTTTTACGCTCGTAAAATGAAGTTTGTTTTTCCAGTGTATTTTTGGAATTGATCTGCAATATGCCCAATCTCCTTCACATAAGCTATATTTAGAGCCATCAAAGTCGTTGGTACTATCATCCATGCTGATTCCTTCTACTTCTATTTTAAACCATTTAGAGCCATTGCTCGAGGCTTTTTTAACAGAAAGCTTTTCTACTTTTAATTCGTTCAGCAACAGATCATCGTAATACGCGTTCTCCAACCCTCCCCTACCCTTTATGGGAATTACAAGCACGCTTTTCTCAGGAAGCTTATCTGTATCGATAACTTTTCCTTCGGGAACGTGTTCTATTTGAGGCATGTCTTTTATCATTGGTCCCTCTCCAGTTAATAGCCAGTCTTTATTAACTTGTGGGAATCTTAAATGAATTTTTTCAATAGTTGATTTTGAAGCCTTTCTTTTTTCGTTTAGGATACGACCAATAGTAACATTATTATTTATTCCAATTTCCTTGCTGAAGCTGTTTTTATTCAGTTTGAAATGATTAATAAGGTTTTCTATTCTTTCCCAAGACTCCATTTTAACTCATAATTATAGTTAGTATAAATCAAATCTATGCAAACAGTTAGTGTTATAGGTATTTAGAATGCACTATAGTTAGTAAATAGCTTGCATAAACACTAACTGTTTGTATATTTGTAATATGCTACTACACAAAGATATTGAAAAGAAACAGTAGTACAAAAGAAAACAGCTCAAATACCGAATATTAGGGTGAGTAAAAATCGATATATCATTACAGCAAATAAAAATCATTAATTTTTAATTCAAATTTTATGAAATTTTTTAAGTCAGACGAACAGGAAGTAAGGTTCTTAACCATTGCGACACTCATTTGTCTAATATCATATATAATTCTTTCAACAATAAGACAATTCCAATTATGAGACCAATTCGAGCAAACAATTTAGTTTTAGGAAATTCCTCCAGCATTTTTTTAGCAAGTTCTAAATCAACTTTAGATTTTTCAAATTCAAGATCTTCTTTTTCTCGTTTTTTATTTATGTCAAGATATAATTTTGTTAAACCTCCATTATTTATAAAAGTAGCGAGGCCAGTATTTTCAGTTATAAAAGAAAATTCATCTCTTTCTGTTGGACCTACTAAATTTATCAGTCCTAAATTTTCTACGTATTTACAAAGGACAGTTGCACTGTCTTTATTACCCATAAACGTATATATAACTTTTTTTTCTAACAGGTCTTTGGTAAGTAATTCAATTAAGAGTTTGTCTCCTTTTTTAGCTAATTCCTTTGTAAGATTCATTCCTTTTGAGTGTGATTGGTAATGTTTTCGAATTATAGATATATAATAACACGTTCATTGATTTTTTGTTTTGTTTATAGTTTTTTAGAAAGAATCTCGATTGTACTGGAAAGGCTTCGGTTGGCTTCTGCTAGATTTTTATTAGCTTCTATCAGAGATTTAATTTGAGATTTATCTGTATCAGGATCCGTTTTGTTTTCTGGTTGATAGTTAGGTGAGGGGTCTTTTTCTAATGGTTGAAAATTGTTGTCTATATAACTGTTATATAGTTCTATCGTTTTTTTGAATGGTTTCTTAGTCTCACCATTGATAAACTTATCAGCTCCAACTTGACTAATCACCTTAAGATCCTTTTCGATCTTATATCCTGTGATGCCTTTTTCTTTGAAAATCCTAAGTATTTCTGATGCGTTTTTCAAAACCTGTTATTTATAATCGATATAAACAATAGCCGTACGTATAACTTTTATACTATAACTCTTCTTTAAAACATATAACTGTTATATATTTGTAATGTGCTACTACACAAAGATATTGAATTAAAAGGGTAGGACAAAAGAAAACAGTTCAAATACCGAATATTAGGGTGTAACAGAAAAGAAAAAAAATGGTGAAACAGGACAGAAATATAATCGAGCAACTTTCAAAAACAGAATTATTGGGTAACAAGAGTTCTAAAAAGGTTTTTAATCGAATTGTATTAAGATCGTTTAACCGTGCAAGTTCTTCTGAAAAAGAAAAATTTATTGGAGCCTTGGCTCTTAAATATCATTTGGATTGTGCTGATGAAATTATCAACGCAATTGAAATTAAAGGTTTTCAAATATCATTTTAAAAAAATAACGCTATGTCAAATTTCAAAAGATTTCAAGTTTATCCAGTTCAAACAATTTTTGTGTGCAACCCAAAAGGAGAAATAGCCATTACTAAAATAATGGCTCAGCCAATACAGCAGTACAGAGCTGCAGTAGCTAACACATATAGGTCAACTGTTAATTTTTAGACATGGAATTAAGCAAAACAGAATTTAAAGTATCAGCATATATAGGCTCTGGTTATGACGTGAAGGAAGTAGCCAGAGAGTTACACAGAAGTTACCACACCGTAGCGAGTCATGTTAAAAACATAAGGGCTAAAAACGGCTTAAAAAATTTAGCTGAGATAACAAGGGAGTTTGTTTTGGAATTTGGAGATCCAAGACATTATATAGCGATGATTTTTATGCTAATTCAACTAGGCGTTGTTTTTAGTGATGACAAAGAAGAAATGAGATTATCGAAAAAAGGAAGAGCCAGAACGGCAAAAATTATAAAAACACGAATAGGTAGAACAGGTATAAGGTATGACGGATAAAGCAGAAAATTTGGAAAGAATAGACAACATCAGGTTCTTATTTGATAAAATCATCAAGGACAACAAAAACGATTTTTATAAAAAAGTTGCTGAAGAGTTTGCTTTAAAATCATCATCTGTAAGAGTTGGATGGTTTACCAGGTTTGACATTCCAGAGCGATATAAAATTCAAGATAATTTAATTGCTTTTATGCAAAATTACATTGTAAATCAAAAATAAGTTGGTATGGCAAGTCAAAAATACATAACGGGTTATAATAATCTAGCCAATTATTTAGGAATGAAACTTTCAACGGTTGAAAAGAATGTTCAAAATGGAATTATTCCAAAAAGGAAACTAGGAGTCAATGCCATTTTTATAATAGAAGAGGTTGATAATGTAATTTCTGATATTCAGAATTAACAATAATTCTTTCGGCATAAGTCGCCAGACTTTAAAATGGTCACGTTCATTGGCCGTGTAGGGCTGCATAATACTACACATCTTTTTCATAGCAATTTCCCACCTCTTGACAGGAGGTGGGTTTTATGAAAAAACATAATCAATAAAAATTAGAAACATGTACACAACACAGGAAGGAATAATTGTAACAGAGCGTATAAGCGACGGTAGAACGTCGGTTTTTGATACTGAACTTGACGCAAATGTATATGCAAATTCAACAAGGAGCTACCCCTACCCTTTGTATAAAGTTGCAAAAAACGGAAAGCGAACTCACGTTGGGTTTGCCGTTCCAAAATAAAAAAAGCCACTCTAGGAAAGTGGCAATCTAAACCGAAGTTTAATAAATATTAAAAATCAAAAGTAATGGAAACATTTAAATTAAAAAAGCTAAGCCTTAGAAACTTCAAGGGAATTCGTGAATTAGTCATTGATGACTTCAAAGATGAAACGAACATTTATGGAGACAATGGAACGGGAAAAACAACCATATTTGATGCGGTTATGTATTTGTTGTTTGGAAAAGACAGTTTAGGATCTGCTAAATTTCAAGTTAAAACGTTAGACCTAAACAATAATGTGATTCCGAAATTAGAACATGAGGTTTCGGGAGTTTTTGAGGTCCGTGGAAAAGTGATTGAGATTAGAAGGGTCTTAAAAGAAAAATGGGTTAAAAAAAGAGGCGCTTTATTGCCTGAATTTGTAGGAAACGAATCTTTGTTTTATTGGGATGATGTTCCTAAACAAGCAAAGGAGTATCAAGCAAAAATCAATGAGATTCTTGATGAAGGCGTGTTTAAGTTGATCACAAACCCTCTTTATTTTAATAGTTTAAAATGGCAAGATAGAAGAGAGGTTTTGATTCGAATAGCTGGTTCTCTAACGGATAATGAAGTTGCCGAAGGGAACCAAGAGTTTGTCAAATTAATTACAGGATTACAGGACAAAACTATTGAAGAGTACAAAAAAGAATTGGCATCAAAAAAGAAGAAACTGAATGTTGACCTAAGAGCTATACCTACGCGAGTGGACGAAGCCACCAGAGGGCTTCCTCAGCCAGCGGCTTTTGATAATGTTAGGTCTTGTGTTGAAAAGTGGGAAATTGAGCTCAAAGAGATTGACGCTTTATTATTAGACAAACACAAGGTTCTAGAAAGGCACCAAGAAGAAAAATCAAACCTGTCAAAAGATATTCATGCGGCAAAAACGAAAATGGACACTCTTGAGTTTTTGGAAAAAGAAAACATTCTCGAGATCGAAAGGAAAAGAGGGTCTGCATTAAAAAAAATAGAGTTTGATTTTATTCTAAAAACCGAAACTAGCGAAAGGTTAACACTTTTTATTGACTCGCTAAAAGGAAGAATTGAGGCGCTTGTCTCTGAAAAAAACAAACTCGGTGAAAAATGGGAAATGGAAAACGCTAAATCTTTTGTTTTTGACAAAACAAGAAACTCGTGTCCTTCTTGTAAAAGAGAGTTTGAGGGCGAGGACTTAGAAAGCGTAAATACTCTAAGAGAGCAGATGACAAGCAATTTTAATGCAAATAAAACAAGAGAGCTTGAGCAAATTAACACAGAGGGACAGGATGTTGTAAGGAATTTTGAGAAAGCGAGGCTTAATCTAGAAGAAAAGGAAACTGCTTTAATAGCTCTGAAAAAAGAAGCTCTTGTCTTAGAAGAAAAAAGCAAAGAAGAGGCTGAGCGCATAGCACTATCAGAAGAAGGGTCTTCTTTAGCGCTTGCTCTCTCTAACAACATCGAATACCTGGATCTTATAAATAAACTTGAGGTTTTACAGAGTAAAAATATTATTCCAATAGCGGTTGATGATACTGAGCTGCTTGAAGAAAAAACCAAGCTTAGTGCCGAAATTAAAGAAGCTTCCGAAACACTCTTTGACGAAGGCGTGATAAAAAAAATCAATCAAAGAATTGTCTTGTTAAAAAGCGAAGAGGGTCAATTGTCTCAGCAAATTTCAGATCTAGAATTGACAGAATTTACGGTTGAATTATTTATCAAAACCAAGATTGAGGCTTTAGAGAATAAGATCAATCAAAAGTTTAGCTATGTGAAGTTTAAACTTTTTGAAACTCAAATCAATGGAGGTGAAATTGAATGTTGTGAGGCCTTGGTTAATGGAGTTTCTTTTTCTGATTTAAACAACGCTGCCAAAATCAATGCCGGATTGGATATCATAAATACATTGACAGAATTTCATAAAGTGTCAGCACCAATATTTATAGACAATAGGGAAAGTATAAATGATTTGATTAAGACTCAAAGTCAATTGGTGAATTTAATTGTTTCCAAAGATGACAAATTGAGAGTAGCCTAAACAACAACCAATTTCATTATAAACGTATAAAATTCAAATAAAAATGACAACAACAAATACAGAAGTCACTACCATTAAAAAAGATATTTCAGTTCAGGTCTTGGAAAAAATAGATTCATTTCAACAGTCAGGCGAATTGACCTTGCCAAAGGACTATAAGGTTGAAAACGCTTTAAAATCAGCTTATATAATTTTAGCAGATCCAAAGAATAACCTTCTTAAAAAATGCACTACAGAATCAGTGGCAGAGGCTTTGTTGAAAATGGTTATTTATGGTGTTTCTCCTATAAAAAAGCAATGTTACTTTATTCCTTATGGGGATAAATTAGACTGTTCAATTTCTTATGCAGGAAATATTTCTATTGCGAAAAGATATGGTGGCCTTCAGTGGATTAAAGGGAATGCAATTTTTAAAGGTGATGAGTTTGCTTTTGAAGTAGATCAAAAAACAGGAAGGAGGAAATTAATAAATCATCTACAAACTCTAGAAAGTATTGGGAGTGCTGATATTATTGGAGCCTATGCGGTATATGAATTAACTGACGGATCAATGGATATGGAGGTAATGAATATTACACAAATAAAAACGTCTTGGAATCAAGGCGGATCTAAAGGAGGATCTCCCGCTCATAAAAATTTCCCTGACCAAATGGCGATTAAAACAGTTTTGAATAGAGCCTGTAAATTATTGATCAGCTCCTCTGATGACTCTGTATTGTATGATCCTTTGGAGGAAGAAAAAATTGATGTTCAAAAATCTGATGTAAACCAAGAAATTGAAAAGAACGCAAACAAGGAATCTATTTCTTTTGATAACGTTGAAGAGGCAGTTGTGGTAGAAGAGGAGCCAAAAGTAGAATTGCCAAAAGAAACTCCTAAAAGAGCATTTTAAGAAAATCAGAATCGCAGTATGAAACTAAAAATTGTAGGTAGTAATAGTCAAGGCAACAGTTATATTTTAGAGAATGAAACAGAAGCTCTTTTAATTGAATGTGGAATGCGGTTTTTTGACATTAAAAAAGCGATCGATTTTAATATTTCAAAAATATCGGGGTGCCTTTTGACCCATGAACATAAAGATCATTGTGTTTCTATTAATGATGTGATGAAAGGAGGTGTGGATGTTTATGCATCAAAAGGTACGTTTGAAGCAATTGGTTGTAATGGCCATAGAGCAAATGTAATTGAATCTAAGAAACCTTTTTTGGTTGGGGATTTTAGAATCATGCCTTTTGATGTCAAACACGATGCAGCTGAACCTTTAGGATTTTTAATTAATCATAAGGAAACTGGAAACGTATTGTTTCTTACCGATTCCTATTATTCTCCTTATACGTTTGACAATCTAAACAACTTGATTATTGAGGCAAATTTCAGCGAGAAAATAATCGATAGAAAAATGGAGGCTGGCTCTATACAAACTTTTTTAAGGAATCGAATATTAAAATCACATATGAGTTTAGAAACCAATAAGGAATTTTTAAAAGCCAATGATCTTTCAAAGGTTAACAATATTGTTTTGATTCATTTATCTGACAGTAATAGTGATGAAGAATTATTTGTTAAAGAAATAAGAGAGTTGACTTGTAAGACAGTTTATGCTGCAAAAAAGGGGATGGTATTGAATTTTAATAAAAACCCTTTTTAAACGATGATTTTTAACGCTACCAAAGCTTTTGATGTTGAAAAATCAACCAAGAAATTCAATTTGTTAATTGAAAGAGAGGGTCGTTTTGAGTTGACAGAAAAAAAAGGAAATAAAACTCCTCGTCAAAATAGATACCTACACTTAATTATTGGATGGTTTGCTATTGAAAGTGGATATACTGCTGTATATGTAAAAAGAGAGTTTTTTAAAATTGAATGCAATATTGAACTATTCAAAGTAGCTGAAACAGGATGTTTTGGAAAAATGGAAGGGTTGAAAAGCTGGTCTGAATTAGAAGTGGATGACGCAACATTAGCGATCACAAGATTTAGAAACTGGGCAAGCGTAACGGCAAATATCTGCTTACCTGAACCAGATGATTTGAAATTCTTAAATCATATTGAAGAGGAGTTGTCAAAACACAATAACAAAGAATTTATTTAACTAAAAACAAGAAAAAAATATGTGGTACGAAGTAAAAGTAAAATATAGTAGAATTGATGAAGATGATAGGGTAAAAACATTCAATCAACCTTATTTGTTTGACGCTATGTCTTTTACAGAAGCTGAAGCAAGAGCAACTGAAGGAATGAAACAATACATTTCTACGGAGTTTAAAATCACCAATATCAAGGTCGCAAACTTGGCTGAAATCTGCCCCAATGAAGCTGGAGACAGATGGTTTAAATGTAAATTATCATGCATCACTTTAGACGAAGAAAAAGGATCTGAAAGAAAAGCAAATTCTTACATATTGGTTCAAGCAAATAGCGTTGATGACGCTTATGATGTATTAGCAAAAAGTTTATCAGATACAATTAGCAACTTTGAAATTCCAAGTGTGGTAGAGTCTCCTGTTCTCGACGTATTCCCTTACGAGGAAACAGACAGGCGATGAGGTTTAAGTCTCAAAAATAAATTTCAACCTTAATAAAGCCATAATAAATGCTGTCAGTTATCGGAAGAGTAGTGCGTAAAATATCAAAAAACAAAAAAGCTGAAATAATTATTCACGAGCAAAGTGGGAGTACCATGTGTTTTCAGATCAGAGAAAAAGAAATTCCGAAACTGATCATTATTGATACAGGAAATATAGTCAGGATTGAATACAGAAATGATTTGTCAGAAAAGGGAGAGATCAGGATTAATAATTTGATACTACAAACGATTACACCCATCTCATGAACTATGCAATTGAGCTTCTGAAACGTGAATTGAACGATGTTGAAAGCGTTCAGAAGCATTGTTTGCAGTGTGGAAACCAGACCGATTCTGACACTTTAGAGGAACAGTATACCAAGGACTTGAGAATTGGAATTAGATTGCTAGAAACGGCAGTAAAATAAAGAACAATAAATTAATAGACAATGGCGAGACAACCAAAAACAACACTTGATTATATCACAATTGACTGCGTGGATAAAACGACTTTAAAAAGATTACACAGGAAATTTAAGGCACCTGGAAGATTGTTTTGGTACGAGCTATTAAGGCTGCTTGGAAGGTCTGATGGTTATTTAATTGATTTGTCCAACGACTGGAGTTTAGAAGATGTTTTGGAGGAGGAGTTGTTTGTTTCTAAAGAGTTGGGAATTGAAATTTTAGACGCTCTTTCTGATTGGGGAAACATAGATTCTGACACATGGAAAACACACAAAATTATCTGGTGTCAAGGCCTAATTGATCGTCATTCTGATCTTTGGAGAAAAAGAAAAAAGACTCCATCCAATCCTTTTAAAAGCAACGGAAACAACACTACTACCGTACAAAAGCACACTACTGCCGTACCAAATAACACTACTACTGATATAAAAGTGGCGGTAATCCCACAAAGTAAAGTAAAGTAAAGGAAAGTAAAGGAAAGTAAAGATGATGATGATACATCATCAGAAAATGTCTTGATCGACATCGACATCATTTTTTCTAATTATTTAAAAAATTCAAGGTTAAAAAAAGCGATTACCGGATCACAAAAAATTTCCAATACAGAGCTTGAAGATTACTTGACAAAATTTATTAAAAAATTAAAAACAGAAGGAAAATTTATGAAAACAGACGATGATTTTAAGACGCATTTCGCTAGGTGGCTTAAAATCCAATTAAAAAACCTAAATAAAAATAAATTTCATGGATCAAACTCAGCTTATGACTAATCAATTTTCAAATCAAAAAACAAACACTCAAAAATATAGCTTGGCAGAGATGAGATTGAAGCAGGATAATCCATACAGGAAAATTGTTCGTAATGCAATTCCTATGTCGAAAGGCTTGAAAAAGTTCCTTAAAGATTCTAAAAACAAAAAAAAGGATCAAGAAAAGTTAGTGGAAAAGAAAGATCTATTGACACTTTTTAAAAAAACATGTGTTAATTTTTATGGGCCAGAAAAAAACTTCATCGTTGACGACGAAAACAAAGAAGTTATTTTAGAGCTACTGGCCTATTTCAGTCGCTCAGATAAATTTGGAAAACTCGTGAGAAACAAATCTTCTTTGGAAAAAGGAATATTGCTGTTTGGACCTTGCGGCTTAGGAAAATCAGATTTGTTTGAAATATTTAGACGCATGGGTAAGTTTCTTGCCAGCTACGGTTATATGCAAATGTTTTTTAAATCCTACACAGCCAAGGATCTTGTTAACAACAAGGTCGAGCTTTCCAAAAAAGCAAATGAGCGACCTGTTGGATTTGCTAAGGCAGATATTGAAAGAGGTAATATTTACATAGACGACGTAGGAACAGAACCAAAATTCTTCGCTCAAGAAGTTATTGCAGATGTGATTCAGCAGCGATACATAAAATCAAAGCAAAAACCTCAAAAAACATTTATAACCAGTAATAATAAACCATCTGAACTTGGAGACCGCTATGGTAAACAAGTGGATGATCGACTAAGAGAAATGTTCAATATTATCAAATGGGAAGGAAGCTCTAGAAGAGAGTAGTTAACATAAATTCAAATGTGTTTTATAGCGTAGGTTTAAAAAGCGTGGCTTTAACCGTGCCAAAAGGAACAAAAGAAAGGTACGAAACCGCAGAAGGATGGAAAGATTTTGGTGAAATAATAGAAAAACAAAATTTAATCAAATAGTAGTTAATACTACGCAAAACTAAAAATTATGTGCGACACAAATTGCCCTTACTGCAACGCAGAAACAGAAATTAATCATGATGATGGATTTGGATATGAGGATAATAAGCTACATGAACAAGAATGTTGGAGTTGTGAAAAGACCTTCACTTTCACAACAGGTATTATTTACGTTTATGAAACATTTAAAGCCGATTGCCTGAATGGAAAAGACCATGAATTTAAACAGACCGTTACTTATCCTAGACAGTTCACTAAGTTTCAGTGTGAAAATTGTGAAGAAAAGAGACTTCCTACAAAAGAAGAAAAGGAAACAATAATGAACCAATAACTGTAGAATTATGGATGAAGAAATATTAGAAGTAATCAAAGCGCCAGTTTGTATAAAATGCGAACATGAATGGCAAAAAGGATATGCCCTTGGATTGTTTGAATTAGTTGAATTTTATTTCCAATATCAAAACTTAGTTTAATTTAAAAGCCACTCAAAAATAATGAGTGGCTTTATTTTTTCTTAAAGATCACAAACTAAATCACAGGCTTTTTCTTGGATATTTCTCGCTTTTCTCATGATGGCTTTTTCAACGTCATTTGGGGTGTTTTTCTTGAAAACACTAGATGAAAGTTGTTATTGATTCAGATTGTTTGTATATTTACTCCTTATTCAGAACAATAGTTCTCAGTTCATCACAACTTAAATTAAATGTGAAACTTCATTATTAACCTCTCTCTCTGGAATGTGAGACAAAGAGTTTTTTAATATCCCTACCAAAGGAGAAACAAACTTGGAACTTCCGAAATAGTCTCCTTTCTGAAATGAAGGATTAAAGCCTATTGCACAATCTCTATCGGAGGGTTGAACACAATTATACTTAATAGAGCCAAAGGACTTACTTGGGCTGAAAAAAATACACCTTCTGAAAAGTCAGAGGGATTTCTTGTTTCTAATACCTTCTTTTTATGAAGAAGTTAAAAGGAATTGATGGAAAGCTAGACACCGCCTGGAGCTTACTTGTAAAGCTAAGAGCAGGGATGAGGTGCGAGATCCCCAACTGCAACAAGACCACTTTAAACTCACACCACATTTACGGTAGACAGAATAAATCTACTAGATGGTCCACAATGAACGGAATATGTTTATGTGTAGGTCATCATACTTTCAGCACTAAATTTTCAGCACATGCAACGCCAATAGAATTCACAGAATGGCTTACAAAAACTAAAGGCCAAGACTTTATTGATACGTTACGATTTAAAGCAAACGCAACATCTAAGCTACATCCATTTGAAAAAGAAATACTGTTAGGAGAGCTTAATAAAGAAATCAAAACTCTACAAGCATAAATAAAAACTAACAAACAATTAAACACTCTTTACAATGACAAATTTAATTGAAATTAAAGAAAAGAACGGAAAGCAAGTTGTCTCAGCAAAAGAACTGTATGAATTTCTTGGTTATCATTCTTCTCAATGGAAACGATGGTACACGAAAAACATTATTAAGGATGATTTTTTTGAAGAGAACGCTGATTATCAAACCCTCGACATCATGTCGAACGGTAACCCTACCAAAAACTTTGCGCTATCAGTAGAAATGGCTAAGGAGCTGTCAATGTTATCTAGGACAGAAAGAGGAAAAGAAGCTAGAAGATATTTCATAGAAATAGAATCCAAGTACAGAAACGAATTTGCAGGACTAGACGATATGGAACTAGTGATAAAACTAGCTCAAAGAAGCATTGACCTAAAGAAAAAGCAAGAAGCAATAGAGCAAGATGTTTCATTAATAAAGAAGGATTTAAAAATACTAAAGCATAAAAACGAAACCAGTCCAGACTTTTTTACGATTGTCGGATACGCTTCATTGTTAGGAAAGCAAATCAATTTAGAGTTTGCTAAAAAACTAGGTAAAGAGGCTTCCAAGATATGCAGGGAAAGGAGTATTGAATTATCATCAATTCCTGACCCTCGTTTTGGGAGAGTAAAAACATATCCAAAAGAAATATTGGAGTCATTGATGGAGAGGTAAAACATTGAAAACACAACCCTTATAAACAAAGGGGGAATTATCACTTTCATACAGGCTAGAGACAAAAAGAAATAATCTTTACAGAATGGCAAAGAAAAGAAACACGAACAGTCGATGGACAAACAAGAAGGAAATGTTCTCCACAGAATATGTTCAGCTTGATGATGCGTCCAAAGCTTATCGTAGGGCTTACAATACTGCTAAGATGAAAGATAAGACAGTCAATGAGGCTGCTTCTAGATTATTGAAAGATAGCAAGGTTGCAGCAAGGGTAAAGGGGCTCAAGGAAATTGCTGCAGAGATCGCAGAGAAAGAATTCCGAATTGATTCAAAGGAGTTATTAGGACATCTAAATATTTTAAGGAAAAGCAGAATAGATCAGTATGTGGATTTCGTTCAGATAAGCGTACCTGTTGGAATAGATGAAGAGACACAGCAGACAGTTTGCAAAACAGAGAGCGTGCTTCAGTTCAAACCGTTTGAGGAGTTGACAGAAGAGCAATTGATGTGTGTAGAGTCTATCAAGGACACAAGGAATGGAATTGAACTGAAATTACATGGAAAGGATTGGACCATTGAAAAGATTGCAAAACACATTGGGTTCTACGAAAAAGACAATGAGCAAAAATCCACCTCATCAGTAACTATTTTCAAACTCCCCGACAATGGAAGAGATTAATATTATACAGCCTCAAAAAGGATATCAAATGATGTCTCTGGCTAGTTCAGCTGATATTGTTATTGGAGGCGGAGCCGCGGGCGTTGGAAAAACTTTCTCGCTACTTCTAGAGCCGCTAAGGCATAAAGATGTTTCTGATTTCGGTGGCGTTATATTCAGAAGGACAAGCCCTCAAATTAAGGCACAGGGTGGCTTATGGGACACCTCGATGAGCTTGTATTCGTTGCTAGACGCAACGCCAAAAGAAACTAATTCTTCTTGGACCTTTTCAAGCGGCGCACGTTTGAAATTTAATCACTTAGAGTATGAAAAGAATGTTTATGACTGGCAAGGGTCACAAATTCCCTTCATCGGGTTTGACGAGCTGACACATTTTTCAAGCAATATGTTCTTTTATCTATTGTCAAGAAACAGATCCACTTGTGGAGTGAAGCCTTATGTTCGAGCAACTTGTAATCCTGATCCTGACAGCTGGGTTGCAGATATAATTTCTTGGTGGATTGATCAAGATACAGGATTTCCAATTCCTGAAAGAGAAGGAGTACTTCGTTATTTTATGAGGGATGGTGATACATATATCTGGGGAGGGACTCCAGAAGAGGTGATTAAAAAAGCGATGTATCTATTAGAGCCTATCATGGCGAAAACAGACATTGACCCTAAAGACATGGTTAAATCAATCACTTTTATAAGTGGTGATATTTATTCCAACAAAAAACTTCTTGAAGCGAATCCCGAATACTTAGCAAACTTATTAGCACAGGATGAAGATACCAAAGCTCAGTTATTAGAGGGAAACTGGAAAATAAGATTAGATGACAAAGACCTTTATGACTATCACAAGTTTAGAGATGTGTTTACAAATACGCATGTCAAAGGAGGGTCTAAATACATTACTTCAGATATAGCACTAAAAGGAAGTGATAAAATGGTGCTTTGGGTCTGGGACGGCTTTATCATTATTGACGTGATGATTGTCAATAAATCAAATGGCAAGCAGGTGATCGATGCTATTACTGAACTTAAAAACAAACACGGTGTACCCAATTCAAATATAACATTTGACAATGATGGAGTTGGTGGATTTGTTGATGGATTTATTGAGGGAGCTATTGAGTTTAAGAACGGGGGTACTCCAAAAAACGGAGAGAATTACGCGAATCTTAAAACACAATGTTACTACAAATCTGCTGATAGAGTAAACAACGGAGGAATATTCATTCTTGAAGAAGTAGCAAATCGTATGTATGATGATAAAACTACTATTCGTCAACGATTAATGCAGGAAAGAAAAGCAATAAAAAAGTTTAAAACAGATGAAGATGGAAAGCTTAGAATATTACCAAAATCTGAAATGAAAAAACTCAACAAAGGAGAGTCACCAGATTTATTTGATGCGTTTATGGAGAGAGAAATATTTGAATTAACAGGAAAAATAACAATATCAGAAACAACTGAGTCTGCAAGTGCACTTGGTTTTTAAACTAAACTTATGGGAGAAGAAGAAAACAAAAAAACGCTTAAAAACGAGAGCTTAAACGATAAAGCAGCTACTAGGTGGACAAAAATCAAAGCAGCAACGGTGACTATTCATGGTAAAAAACATAAAATTCGAAAAATTGTTAGAGCCAAAGCAAACGAATTACCAAGAATGGATTTAAAAGATGGAGACGTTATCAATCATTATGAAAACCTTAAAAAAGCTATTAGCATAGATGGAGTAGCAGGGTTTAACAACTATATAGAAATAGTAAATAGACGAATTAAAGAATTAAAACAATAGCATGGAATACGAGAAATTAAAGGCATTAATTCAATCAGATTTTGACAAAGCAATTCCTGTTTTAGAAGCTAAAAAAAAGGATAAAATTGATGAGTATTCAGAAGAGTACAAAGGCGGAAGGAAAATTAGCTCAAGGGATCAAGTGGGTAAGCGTCAAAATAAAAAAGTGGGAGAAAACTCAATTCCAGTGGCAAAGATTCCTTTCAATTTTCAAAAGAAAATCGTTCTTTCGGCTCAGGCTTTCTTGTTTGGATCACCCGTAAAAATCTCTTCGGAGAGCGAAGAGGCTCTTGCGGCGGTAAAGAAAGTATGGAAAGAAAACAAGGTCGATAATCTTTTGTTGAAATTTTGCGAAGCGGTAAAATCTCAAACAGAAGCCGTGTTCTTCTTTTTTCCTCAAGACAAGAAAATTGACGGTAAAAACAAGAAGGTGGTTAAGATCAGAATGTATGACTTGAAGAACGGAACTTATTCGCCAACATTTGACGAATTTGGAGATATGATCGCTTTTATCTGGTCTTTTTCTTCCGTAAACGAAGAAGGAAAGACGCAGGAAAACAAATGGGTATTTACAGCCGAGCTTACTTACAAGAAGCATAAAGGAGCCGATGGATGGGAGGACACGGAACCGCCAGTTCTAAACCTGTTTAAAAAAATCCCTGTGGTTTATATGTCACAAGAAGAACCTGAGTGGTTTGGGATTCATAAATTGATAGATCGCTATGAAATGAGTTTTTCTAAGTTCTGCGATACAAATGACTATTTCTCGGCGCCAATTGTAAAACTGTATGGAACGGTCAAATCAATGCCGACAAAAGAAGATCAAGGAAAAGCTATTAAAATCCCTCAAACCTATGAGGATGGCAAATTAAAAGAAAGCGGAGATGCTCAATATCTAACATGGGATCATGCGCCTGAAGCGGTAAAGTTAGAAGCCGATATTTCTGACAATATGATCCACAGCATGACCGACACGCCTGACCTGTCTCTGCGAACTTTAATGGGCGCAGGCAATGTTGCCAGTGGCACGGCTGCAAAGTTTATGTTTATGGCGCCTATTATCAAAGCTAAAAGAAGTGAGGGTGATTATTCTACAACAATTGAAAGGATAATATCGCTAATTGTGCAAGGAATTAAAGGCGTTTCGGTGGACGTTAACGAATCCGTATTTGTAGGGTTTGAACCAAAAGTAGAGTTCACGTCAATTTTACCTGATAATCTTAACGAAACCGTTTCAATGCTTTCAGAAGCAGCTGGAGGTGCTTCTTTTATCAGTAGAGAAACAGCAGCCAAAAGAAGCGGATTGGTGGAGGACGGAGGCGAGGAAATTATGAAGATCAAAAAAGAATCCGCCACCGAACTAAGCGATACAGTTCTCGAGTAACAGCAATTTAAAATTTATAAAAATGTCAACAGAAAAAAAAGTAAATGAGACTATTGTAATAGATGCAAAGGTATTGGTGAAAAGTTCTTTTCCAACCGCAGAGATTATTGCAGAGAACGGCAACGAAAGAATGATTATTGAGGGAGACAAAAACTGGTTCAGACTAGTTCGAAGGGCTAAAGGAAAAAAGAACGAGGTTCTGTTAATCGACGGCGACACCTCTTTTAAGAAGTTTAAGACTGATAGCGAAAGTTTTTTGGCTAATAAATAGAATCAATTAAATGCCAACTCCTCTATACCACACCCAGCTTGTAAACCTTCTTCTTTCACAAGAAGGCGCAATGGATAAACTGTACAGCAATACCTCTGTGCTGCTTGCTGCTGCGCTAAAGCGATATAAGCTAAAGAAATCAGCAGGTGTATGGGTAGGCAATAAAAGCGTTGAAATAGAAATTGACAAAATCATTGCTCTGCACGCGGAGAGTTTAAAGAAGTTGATAATCTCTAATGTTGAAGGCTCTTGGAGCCTAGCAAACAATGCTAATGATGAAGTTGTAAACGATTATTTAAAAGGAACTGATTTTTCCTCGGGCGACTTGGTGACTCAAAACACAGCCGCTCTTGCTGCCTTTACAACTAGAAAAACAAAGAACTTCAACTTAAGTGATCGGGTTTGGAGGTTAAATGCTCAAACAAAAGAACAGCTAGAAAGTTTGGTTAGTTCAGGAGTTCTTGAAGGGCGTTCAGCTGCTAATATGGCAACTGATTTGAAGCAGTATTTAAAAGAACCAAACAGACGGTATCGAAGAATAAAAGACAAAAAGACAGGTAAACTTGTTTTAAGTAATCCTGCAAAAAACTATCATCCTGGACAAGGTGTTTATAGATCGAGTTATAAAAATGCTTTAAGACTTTCTCGAAACGAAACCAATATTGCTTATAGAACCTCAGATCATTTAAGGGTTCAGCAAATGCCTTTTGTTGTTGGAATTAAGGTGAAATTATCAAAGACGCATCAAATTTATGACATATGTGATGAATTGGCTGGCGAATATCCTAAGGGTTTTTTGTTTACAGGATGGCACGTGAACTGTCTTTGTTATACGACTACAATTTCACTTCCAAAGGATAAGTTTATTAAATACATGAACACAGGTAAGATAGACTCTAAATATCTGGTTAAATCACTGCCTTTAAATTCGATAAAATTCATTTCTAAAAACTTAGATAAAATAAAGAAATCAAAGCCATATTTCTATACTGACAACTCAAAGTACTTTAATAACAAACCTTAAATCCAATGAAATCAGCATCAGATGTGATTTTTGAGCATCAAATAGAGGTTATAGCCGCCTATAAGCGGCATTTGAAAGAGTTTAAAATTCAATTGCCTGTCAAGCGCTCGGAAAAAAGAGATTTATTTATTCGATGGTATTTGATTGAATTTGATGAATGCCAGCTTGATGTGATAATGTCGGATTTATCAAACCATATATTGTTTTTGTCAGAAAAAACAATCGAAAACCTAATTTATAAGAATGCAAAGAGATGAAAGCAAAACATACAGTAGAGACAAATTTGTTAGGCGATATGTTGCATATAAAAAAATCAAAAACCCAAATGTTGAGCTTCAGGAAATTTTCAACGATCTGGATGATTATTTCGTTTTTAAAAGCAAAAGAACGCTTTATCGTATTATTTGCAAAAAATAAGTGACACTACGGGAGTTGATCTATATTTCCCTTTATTTACTGAGCCGCGCAAGTTACATTTGAGTCAATTAATGTTTAACTAAAATCATTGTAACATGAATCCAGAATTATTGGCAGCACTCAAAGCAGCACTGTTAGCGGCAGGACTTGCTGAGGACTCAAAAGAATTCAAGGCGATTATTGCCGAACCTTTCAAGGGTGTCTCAGATAAACTTGAACTGAAACCACCAACCACTTTAGATGAAGCCTTAAAGTTACCGGGCGTCCAATCAGAATTTGACAAGAAGGTAACTTCTGCAACTCAAACCCGGGAGGACAATCTAAAAGCTCAATGGGATTTCGTCGAAAAAGGAAAAGACCCTAAAATAGAGTCTCCTTTGGAAAAAAAAGTTAGAGAAATGGAAGAAGCAAACACCGCAAGAGACGTGAAAGAATCGTTGGTGTCTAAAACCACAACAGCCGAAAAACTGTTGGAGGGTAAAAAAATTCCAAAAGCTTTTTTAAAACAATTTGACTTTGAAAGCGAAACTTCTTTGGAAGATCAACTTGAAGGAGTAGAAACAACTTACACAGAAGTGAAACAAGGAATTGTTGCGGATAGTGGAGACGGAGGAAGATTTCCTGTCGGAGGAGAAGGAGATTCGGCAAGCGAAAAGGAGTTAGCAGACATTGCAAATGACATGTAAAATTTAAAAGCAAAACAGATGCCAGAAATCAAAACAACAGACATTACATATCCAAATGACGCGATTGTAATTGTTAAAAATTTAGAAGGAATTCCAGGGGGAAAAACCTTAAACGTAGCAGGTTTAATTGCCGAGGAAGTACAAGCAGGAACACCGATTGTCTTTATCGAACCAGATTATAAACCACTTTCAAGCGGTGTTGTTTTAACAGCAGCAGCTTCAACGGTAAAAGAGGTAAAGTTCTATAAAGGACATTATTTAAGAGTTGGAGATAAGGTTTTGGCGGGTACGATTACAGCTATAAATACCACTGATGATGATTTTGATTCCGTTACAACAAACGTTGCTATTGGGACCGCTGTTGTCTTAGATCAAGCGATTGTGAACGACGGTGATAAGGTGGTGGGAATTGTGCTAGGCACTAAGTCGGTTGAAGACCCTTCAGCAGGAGTAATGGTTCGTGGAACCGTGAATGAAGCCGCTATGGTGAATCCTATTAATGAAGCTGTGAAAGCAGCATTGCCACTAATTAGATTTTACTCAGAGTAATTAAAACATCAAAAAAGATATTAAATGAAAACAGTATCATTATTTCCATCGTATGTGAAGAAATACTTCAAAGGGTTAGTAGCAGCGTTGGTAACGAAAATAGACGACAAAAAAGGAGAACCAGAGTATTTTTACAAATCTTTATTTAAAAAGAAATATGAACCGACATTAAAGTTTGAATCTTTGATTGGTCGTGGTTCTATTTCTGCTGCTGATGTAGTGGCTGTAGATTCTCCATTGCCATTAAAGAAAAGAGATAGTATCTCTAGATCAGAAGGAGACATTCCCAAAATAGGAATGAAATTAACGTTGAGAGAATCTGAAATGAATAACATCGACACGATGATTGCTTTAGATTCAAATGGGACCAGTACCAAACAGGTAGTACAGTTGCTTTTTGGCGATTTAAAGAAGTGTATTCATGGTGTTCATGCAAGATTAGAGATACTAGCCTTACAGGCTTTGTCTACTGGAATTATATCAATAACCAAAGAGAACAACAACGGATTGACGGACAGAATGACTTTTGCAATTCCTTCCGCTAACAGGTCAGGAGCATCAGTTGCTTGGGGAGTCGCAGCAACAGCAAAGCCGCTAGATGACATTGAAGCAATTCAAACAAAAGCTAGAGTAAAAGGAGATAAGCTGAAGTACATATTAATGTCTCCAACGTCTTTCAATCAGTTCAAGAAAGCCACTCAGGTGTTGGAAAGATATTCAGCTTATTTGAATTTGGCAGGAGGAAATACAATTGTTCCTTCTTTGACCAAAGCAAATTCTTTTTTGCTGGAAGACTATTCGATGCAAATTGTTATAGTTGATTCTACGGTACAAATAGAAAAGAATGGAAAAAAGACCGCAATCACTCCATGGGAAGAAGGTAAAGTAACCTTGTTAAATACAATGGAAGCGGGCGACCTCGCTTATGGAACTTGCGCAGAAGAAAGAAGACCTGTTGCAGGTGTTGTGTACGAGAAAGCTGACGACATCATGTTGCTTTCTAAGTTTGCGCAAAATGAGCCTTTGGCGGAGTTTACTTCTGTTCAATGTTATGCCTTGCCAGTCTTGAATGACGTAGAATCTATCTATCAATTGAACACTTTAAAAACCTCTTGGTCTTAATTAAATGACAAACAAGCAGGTCATACAAGCTAAAGCAGCCTTTCAATCTTTGCCTAGCGCAACGATCGACAAAGCATTTATTGACCGTTCCTTGGATGAAACGGTCAATTATGAGTCTAGTTATTTGAAGCATATTGAATTGATAACAGCTGATTTATATGTTGAGGTAATGACCTCGCCTGATTTTAAAGAAGGAGGATTATCAGTTACTTATGACCGATCTGTTTATAAAAATTTAGCTATTCAAATTTACACAAAATATGAAGATGATAAGCTAAGTGATTTGATGGGATTTAGCGACGGAATTGAAGATGCAACTGAATTATGGTAAGATATCCACATATAGCCTATTTGATCGTTAGGTCTGAAAGTTTTTTGGGAAAGCCAAAATTAGATGAGAACGGCGACAGTATCTCTGTAGAAGAGCCTGTAAAAACTGAACTGACAGGGAGATATGAACCAAAATCAGGAAATAAAAACCTTGACTACTCGGGCGTTTTTTACACAAAAAAACTAGATGTTGTTCCTTTCGAAAAAGACGGTCATTACCTTGAGGTTAACGGAAAGGAATACACCGTCGTACAGCTTGATAATTATCAAAATCATTGCGAAATATGTCTGGAATAAAAGCGATGTTCAAAAACTCTCAAATAATGAGGGCATTAACTCATTTTAAAAAAGAGGTTGATTTTAAGTCTCTTAGCGGATTGCATTATATAGGAGAGCAGTTTGTGAATAACGCTAGAGAGTTGAATACTTATTTAGACAACACAGGCAATCTTAGAAGCTCAATAGGTTACATCATTTTAAATGATGGCGATATTGTCGATATGAATTTTAAGTCGAAGGGAGCTGACGGAGAAACAGGTAAATTAAAGGGAATTGAAATTGCTGCAAAAGTAGCAAGCTTATACCCTTCAGGATTTGTTTTAATTGGAGTTGCCGGAATGGAATACGCAAGGTACGTAGAATCGATGGGATTGGATGTTATTACAGGCTCGCAGCCTGAGTCAAGTGAAATAAAAGCATTATTCAATGAAATCAAATTTTAGTGTATTGCACGCGGCTAGGAATCTTCTTTTTGTCAAGGAATTGACCGAAGAGCTTACGGGTCAGATTTATAAGATTTCAAGACCTTTAAAAAGTCAGCTTGAAGATGTTGTTATTAACTGCCTGACAATTAACGGTGAATATTTGCAATCAGGATATGTTAACGTTAATATTTACGTAAGAGATTTACAAAGCGGATTAGTAGACACCAAGCGGCTGGAGGTTTTATCAGAAATAGCAATCAAGTTATTAGATAATAAAAAATCAGCATCACACGATATTCTCACCGCCATAAAAGGGAAAGACCAGAGTTTGTTGGGTAATGTTAGTTATGTGTTTTTTGAAATCGCTTCTCCAGGAGCTGTTTTAAAAGATCAAGATCAAGAGAGTACACATTTTATCAATATTAAATTAAAATTTAACACATTATGAGTAATAAAAAAGAAAACTTGTTGGGAGTCGGCAAAGTTGAGATCGGAGTACCCGGCAACGGTGTTGTGAGTGCTGCTTTGGTTGAGTTTACAGATGTTGAAGTTGGTTCCGTGAATTTTGAGGGAGAATCAACGGCTACAGAAACAATTGCGACAGAAGCTGATGATAATTATCTAATTGTTGACGGTACTGTAACGCCTGCAATTGTAAAAATTAGACTGCTTGGGGTTGCTTTGAGCGATTATCCAATGTTAATGGGAGGTTTGTTCGCGCTTGATAAATATTCGGCACCAATCAAAAAAAAGAGTCAGTTTTTGTCGCTAGTAATTACCACTTTGGAAAATAACGGTAAAAAGAAAGTGATCACAATTCCTTATGCGCACACTGTTGCAAAAATCCAAGGAAACATCACCAAAAACGCATTGCCAGCCGTTGACTTAACGTTTACAGCAAACACGCCTGTTACTGAGGAGGGTATTCAGGCCGCTCCATACGAAATTGCAGATGTAGAGGTTTAATATCAATATAAAAAAATAAAAAAAAAATATAAAATTATACACAAAGCGTGTTGCCAATGCGTGACACGCTTTTATTCCAGACATATGGATAAAGAACAAGCCTTAATTCAAGCGTTTATACGCAAACCGACGACCTATACTATTTCTGTACGGAATGGCTCAATGTTGCCGAATAAAATCAAAAAGGAAATTTCATTTACCGTTAAGCCACCTACTGCTTATGTGTTAGGCTTATGTGCTGACGTGCTGGGTGAGGTTTCTGACGAAGTTTTTTTAGACAAAGAGCTTGACCTAAAACAAGTCATGAAATATCAAACACAAATAGCTCAGGTGTTGTCAGTATTGTCTTATGAAAAGCCTGACTTTCCAGAATGGTACGTTGAATTTATTTGCAAAAACGTTGAACTTGTAGAGCTTCAAGGAATAATTCAGGAAACTGCGGTAAAATGCAATCCTAGTTTTTTTTTGAACTCTTTCCAAATTGCAAAAGAACAAAATCCGATGATGATGATGAAGAGGAATTGAGCGATCGATTCAATCCATACAGACACATTGGAGGTCTATGTTCTCATTTTGGATTTAGCTACAAAGAGGCAACGATGGAGATCTCTTTTCAAAACGGATTGATGCTCTCGATGTCGGTTCCTCAATTAAAAAGTAAAAAAGAGAAGGAAAAAGAGAAAGAGCGACAGTCAAATGACCTATTCGCGGTTTTAAGCAAGCAACAAAATAAAATATCATGAAAGAAGCATTTTTAGAAGTCTATCAAGCGTTAAAGTTGATGTCAAGTAATTCAGATTTATTATGTGTTCAGTTTTGGCTGAAAATAAAAAAACTTCATGAAAATTACGATGAAGAAGCAGTTTGGCAATTGATGTTTGATAACATGATCTGGTTGATAAATACGAACGTTTTAACGTCCGCGTATTTAAAAAGCAATTTCACTCTTGAGGAATTATCATCTCATAAAATATACTTCCAAGACAAGGTAATTATCAAAAACAACAGAGGTATTCTGTTCGGAACCGCAAAAGCAGAAGTGTCTGGACATAGCTTAATTGTTCAGTTTGAAAACTCAGAAACAGAATGTTACGACACAACCTTTGTGACTCTTTTCGATCAGTCAAAAACGACAGCTCATGGCTGTTTGGTAAACGCTTTTAATCAATGCGAGGTAATTGGTAAAGGTTATGCGAAAATTGAAGCATGGGATAACGTCGCGGTAAGCCATACGAGTACTGATTTTGTTGTTTTAAAAGAAGGGGCAAGAAAAACAAAAAAGTAAAACACGTCATTAGCTACGTATAGCAGCCAGTCCAACGTAATTAGTAAACACTTTATCGTTAACGTGCCTGATATTATTGGGTATTAATATCTTTTGTCCTTTGATGTATTTTTCTTCAAAATGAATCCTGTAGCTGATGTCATCCGGCACTATAAAATTTGGAAGATTTGCAACAGCGTGGTGTAAGTTTTTTAATTCAAAAACAGGACAGAGATTAATTCCTTTAGACTCAACATATTTTAGTAGTTTTTCGTGCAATCTATCTTTGTCGATTATCCATTTTTTACCTTCAAAATAACCGTAGTTATACCAATACTTTCCATTGGTTTTGTATTTTCCACTACCTCCTTCACGATAAAAGATATTGTTTATTTTATTACAAGACCACGCAGAGGAATCACCAGTTAAACAATTGTTTTTGTTTATTGCAAACTCAGAAGAACACTCGCCAATTTGATGAGCTTGTAAAATAAACTGATAAGGATTAACCTTATTTCCGTTGTAAGTTGCAGTTGTTCCTTTCCATTTTTGGATAATTCCAAACAAGGTCCGAATCATTGCGTAGGCGTTTATGAGAAGTTCTTCGGGGATTCTGATAGTAATTAAATCACCGTCCACATCACAGTTTAGTTCTTTGGCAAAATCGAAGGCTTGTTGAAAGTGCTTGGATCTATTTTTTTTAAAAGTCAGACAATACATAAAATAAGTGACACTACGGGAGTTGACTACTAAATTACTTCTTTTAAAGCGCGCATGAAAGTACTTTTATTTAAAAGTGATTTTAAATGAGTGTACAGGGTGATAATTCGTTGTTTTTTTCCACAGGCCTAGATAATTCAGGACTTCAAAGCGGCTCGATGGACGCGGTGTCTATAGTTCAAGGAATGTCTAGTAAAATATCTAAAATTCATCCATTTGCTGCCTTGGCAGTTGGAGCGGCCGCGGCATTCGCGTTGATAGCCAACGACTCTTATAAGCTGGTAAAAGAGTTTGAACACGCCATGAAGGAGGTTCAGACAATTTCAGCAGCAGCGCAGCAAGATTTTAAAGGAATTAGCTCTGACGTGTTCTCTCTTTCTAAAATTAGTCCCGACAGTCCCAAAGAATTAGCTAATGCTTATTATCAAATTGTTTCCGCAGGTTATGACGGAGCCGCAGGATTGGAGTTGCTAGAGGTCTCAGCAAAGGCTGCAGTTGCAGGTGTTACAGATACTAAAACAGCTGCAGACGGATTAACAACGGCTTTAAATTCCTATAAAATTTCTGCCGAAAAATCAGGCGAGGTTTCTGATGCTTTTTTTAACACGGTAAAATTAGGTAAAACCACTTTTGGAGAATTAGCAGCAAATATAAGTCAAGTTGCGCCAATAGCTTCGGCGTCAAACATTCCTTTAAACGAAATACTAAGTACAGTGGCTTCTTTGACTAAACAAGGAGTACCAACAGCTCAGGCAATGACTCAAATTAGAGCGTCAATTGTAGGACTTCAGGCTGCTGGAAAAATGGACGGAACCAAAACCCTTCAGGAAAACATGCAGGCTCTTTACGAGGAGATGGGCGGAAATCAAACGCTAATTCAAAAAGAAGTTGGACAAATTGAAGCTGTTCAGGCAATTTTAGCGGTGTCTGGAAAAAATGCAAGATCAGCAAGTCAAGATTTAAAATCTTACAACAACACTGCTGGGGCAACCGCGAGGGCAAGTAGAATCATGCTAGAAGACAATACAAATCAGTGGAAAATTCTTGAAAATAGAATCAAGGCTAGTACAGTGGGTATTGGAAACTACTTTGTTGATATGTCAAATGTAATCGTAGGGTCTCTTAATAATATTATAGGAGACGGATTAGATACTGGCGATAAATTAGAGAAAAGCTTTGACAACCAAAGAATCAAAGTCTTTGAGCTTAAAACAGAACTAGGCAGGCTTGATGAAAAAAGTCAGGAAAGAAAGCGGCTCCTGGAAGACATGATTTCTCTTTATCCTGAGTTCTTGGGAGGGATTGATACGGAAAAGGTATCTAATCAAGAGCTACAGGATGTATTAGACGATGTAAATGAATCTTATAAGGTTAGATATAAGTTAGCCAAGAGACAAGCAGAGTTAAACAAGGAGCTTCAAAAAGAAGTAGACCTTGACATGGACTTAGACAGCGAAATACAAAAATTTGAGGAGCTAATAGTTCGCGCTAGAAAATTTGCTGACGACAACCACATTGTTCTTAAGGTTGATAGACAGTTGACTAATGAAGGCCTGGCCGAGTCTTTATCAAAACAGATTGACGCTGTTCAAAAAATTGCAGCACAAAAAGGTGTTACTCCAGGAGACAGGTATTCTGATCAGGAAACTGCAGATAACTTAAAAAAAATTAAGCTAGAAAAAACTTTTCCGTTTAAGGCACAGGTCAGGTATATTGGCCAAGCCAATCAAAAATTAAATGAACAAAAAGAAATAGTTTCTAAAATTAACGATCAAAATGAGAAGGCTTTAAAATTAGACTTACGAAGCCTTGAAAACAGAAACGTGGCTATTCGAACGATCAATAAATCATCCTCGTCAGCCGATATCTCAAAGTTTAAAGACACAGGGTTTGAGGATGTTCAAAAAGCGTACACCGAAAGGATAAGCGTCTTAGAAAAGATTGATAAAATCCAGAAAGTAAGCAAGAAAAAAAACCTTCAAGAGTACTTAGCTTCGGAGAACAGCGAGATTATCGCAGCAGCCGAAGAAAAGAAAAATCAGTTAGAGGCAGATATTGATTCTTTATCAAAAAAAGAACAACAAGCAGCAAGCGACAGGTTAACCGCTTATAAAGACTATTTGAATAGCAGAAAAGAAGCTTATGAATCTTACATCGGCTTGGTAGATAATGCTACCGTAGATCAGGCGGCAACATTTAAAGATACTAACAATTTATTATTTGATAATTACCAAGATTATTTAAACGAAAAGCTTAAAGCTGCAAAAACAAACGCTGAAAGAATACTTCTAATAGACGAAGGAGCGGTTACGGTAAAAAGAGAAAAAGCAACCACTGTTACAGGAACCTTAATAGGCGTAAAGACAGTAAACACCGCCATAGATACTACTTCTATAAACGCTTTAAATGAACAATTGTTAGCTCTCGAAAAAGAGCACTATGCTGAGCAGAACGCTTACAAAAGAGAAGCTCTAGCAATTAGAATTAGGTTTAAGCAAGAGGAGATAGAAACAGCTAAAGGCACGGTAACTCAAATAAGAAAAATAGAAGAAAATAATTATGATTTTCTCAAGCTGCTCGGTTTAAGGGAAGTAATGGACAGGAAAGCTGTTGCTGAAGAGAATTTGCGAACAGCGAAGGAGTTGGCAAAAAAAGAAGCCGCTTTGTCAAGCAACGGACAAGCAACAATAGAAACTCGAAATATCGTAAAACAGCGTGAGGATGATTTGACTGGTCTCGCCGAAGTGTTCGGCAACTCGCTTGCTGAAGCCATGGGGTTAGTTTCTTCGGGACTGAATGAAGTAGCCGCGTTATTTTTGAAGTTTGGGGAAGAAGATATGGCTGCACTAGCAGGACAGTTATCAGGTGTAGCTTCGGGCATTGGTCAAATAGCAACTGGAGATATTGTCGGTGGAAGCTTAGCTATTCTTAATTCAGCTTTAACCGTTGAGGTGGTCTCAGATACAGCCAAATTTGAAGAAGCAATTGCAGATTTGGAAAGGATTTCGCTGCAAATTTCCAATAATATAACAAACTCCGTTGGTGTTGATCAAGCAAAAGCAAAGCTAGACTATTTAGACACGATAAAAGAAAAAGAAGAGGAACTCGCTCAGGCGCAGAAAGCAGAGGAAGAAGCGAGAAAAGAGATTAGTGTTTTAGGCTTAAAAGTAGGATCTAAAGGATCCGGTTCTGGTACAGATCAAGCAAAACTAGAAGAACTCGCTGAGCAATCTGCGTCAACCAAGCAAGAAATTATTGAGCTAAAAGAAGAGTATGACAGTTTCATTACAGGCATGACACGAAATACTTTGTCGGACGGTATTTTTCAAGGATTAAAAGATGGCGAGAGTTATATTGACGCGTTTGCAAACACTTTTAAAGACACTGTAGGAAATGCGGTTCTTGAAGCATTTCAAAGGGAGAGTTTAGACACAATATCTCAGGAGTATTTAGCCAAATTAGCTGAGTATTCAGATAATGAAGGAGGTGTCGCCGATGGTGTTTCAGATCTAACAGAGGCGGAAATTGCAGAATTAGAACAATGGCTGCTTGATGAGGCCGCAAAATCAGAAAGCGAATGGGAGGCTACTAAAAAAATTGCTGAAAGTCTGGGCCACGATTTTGAAGGAGAAGATTCTTCCGGATTAGCAGGTTCGGTTCGATCTGAACTTACGGAAGAAACAGGAAGTGAACTAACTGGTCTGTTTAGGGGCCAGTACGACAACGGCAAGAGATTGTTACTCCTCGCAGAGCAAGAGGCGGTTATTCGAGTGTCAGCAAACACTTATGCCAAAGACAGCGAAAGGCATTTATCTGAGATAGCGACGAACACAGCTAATACAGTAATTGAATTAAAGTTAGCGGTGGTCGAATTAAAAGAAATTAATTACAACACCCAAACAAGCACATCTACAAGTACTACTAGAGATATTGGCTTATGAGTTATAAACTAAACAACATATCATTGAGCGATTATAATATTATCGCAGCGAAATCACCTAGCAGTACAATTGCTGTAAGTGGTTGTTTG
>NZ_JBAHZZ010000099.1:0-8784 GCF_037132785.1 Flavicella sp.
ACCAACTCATGTAAGTAAATGGCATATACAAGCATATTTTGATGAATTTTGTTTTAGAATTAATAGGTCACAATACAAAGAATCCATTTTTTATAAAACAATTCTTAGAATGGTACTACAAAAACCTAAATATCAAAAAAATACAAAACAGACACTAGGCGTGTAACTCAGAAAAACTATATTAATATGCAAATCGAAAGGAAAAATACTATGAAGAAAAAGATACAGCTTGCCTAACTTTTCGATTTTTTTTAAAAACATCAAAGTTAGATTTACACAAAATCCTTATTAAAAAAACCTCCTTTATTTTCTTTTCTTTTCATTGAAAATTCACAAATAAGATAAGCGGTAGTAATTAAATTCCGTAACTCACATAACTCCACTGAAATAATTGACTCTTTATAGAGTTCTTCCGTTTCTTCGTAGATAAAACTCAATCGCTTTTCAGCACTTTTTAAACGCCTGTTAGACCTAACAATTCCAACATAATCACTCATGATCTTTTGTACAGAGGACCTTCCATGAGTAATTAAAATGTTTTCTTTGTTTTGAGAGGTGTTTGCAGTATCCCATTCAGGAACATCTTCATTAAACCCTACGTTTTCAATTTTAACGACGCTTTTAAGATAACTCCTCTGAGAATACACCAATGCTTCTAATAAAGAATTTGAAGCCAATCTATTCGCTCCATGTAGCCCTGTAAAAGTACACTCTCCACAAGCATATAAATTCCGAATCGAAGTTCTTCCATCAATATCAACTTTGATTCCTCCACAGATATAATGCGCTGCCGTTACAACAGGAATCCAAGTCCTACGAATATCAATCCCTAAACTTTTACATTTATCTAAAATATTTGGAAAATGTTTTTTAAATTTTTTATGATTTAAATGGGTACAATCTAAAAACACGTAGTTATCACCACTTACTTTTAATTCAGTATCAATCGCTCTTGCAACAATATCTCTCGAAGCCAAATCCTCACGCTCATCATATTTACACATAAAGAACTCTCCTTTTGAAGTACGAAGTTTAGCTCCAAAACCTCTTACTGCTTCTGATATAAGAAAAGCTGGAGATTCTTGAGGCATTTGATACAATGCCGTTGGATGAAACTGAATAAACTCTACATCTCCAATTTCTGCTTTCGCTCGGTAAGCCATACCAACACCATCACCAGTAGCAATTAACGGATTTGTTGTTGTTGCATATGCTTGACCACTTCCACCAGAAGCCACCATCGTAATTTTGGACACAATGGTTTTTACCTCATTGGATTCTTTATCCAATACATAAGCACCAAAACAAGTAATATTTGATTTACGATCTTCTGTTTCTGAACTTAAATGATGCTCTGTAATAAAATCTATAGCGTAATGTTTTTCAAAAATATGAATATTTTCAGTTTTAGATATCATTACCAACAAGGCTCTTTCAATTTCGTGACCTGTTATATCTTTATGGTGTAAAATTCTATTTTGAGAATGCCCTCCTTCTTTACCTAAATCAAAATCACCAATATTGTTCTCATCAAACTTCACTCCCCAGTCGATTAATTCTTGCAATCGAGCGGGTCCCTCTTCAACAACCATGCGAACAACCTCTTCATTACAAAGACCATCTCCAGCAATTAAAGTATCCTGAACATGTTGTTCAAAAGAATCAATACCTAAATCATATACCGTAGCGATTCCTCCTTGTGCATACTTGGTATTTGATTCACCTTTATCCTCTTTTGTAACGATTATTACTTTACTTTCTTTAGATTTATGCGCTACACGTAATGCATATGTTAAGCCGGCAATACCGGATCCAACAACTAGATAATCAGTTTTAATCATGGTTCTCTTCTGATAAATAAAATTAAATGTGAACTTAAGACAGCTCTAACATCCTTTCAATCGGCAACAAGGCCTTACGTGCCATTTCTGGTTCAACATCAACAGCCGGAAGCTCGTGTTTCATACATGTATACAATTTTTTCATTGTATTTAATTTCATATATGCACATTCACTACAAGCGCAGCTATTATTTTCACCTGTCGGAGCAGGAATCAAAATTTTATCTGGTACCTGCTTAATCATTTCATGTAAAATACCCGCCTCAGTCGCCACAATAAATTTTTCTTTCTTACTCTCTTTTGCATATTTCAACAAACCTGCAGTAGACCCAATATAAGCAGCTGTTTTTAATATATGTGATGGAGATTCAGGGTGTGCAATAATCTCTGCATCTGGATGATCCAAATGTAAATCCAATAATTTTTCAATTGAAAAAGCTTCATGCACCATACAAGCTCCATCCCAAAGCAACATATCTCTACCCGTTTGCTTATTTAGATAATCACCTAAATTTTTATCTGGAGCAAATATAATTTTTTGATCTTTAGGGAAAGACTCTATAATTCTCACAGCATTAGATGAGGTACAAACCACATCACTCAATGTTTTTATTTCTGCAGAACAATTGATATACGTCACTACTTTATGATCAGGGTGTGCATCAGTAAAAGCTTTAAAATCTGCTGGTGGACATGAATCTGACAAAGAACAACCCGCTTTTAAATCTGGTAATAAAACCTTTTTTTTGGGGTTTAAAATTTTTGCGGTTTCTGCCATAAAATGCACTCCTGCAAAAACAATAATATCGGCATCTGTCTTGGCTGCTTCTATTGCCAAAGCCAAACTATCTCCAACAAAATCAGCAATATCTTGAATTGCGTCTTCTTGATAATAATGAGCTAAAATTACAGCATTCTTCTCCTTCTTTAATTTCTCAATCTCCTTAACATAATCCATTTCTTTTGGTGTTTCAACATCCAAAAAACCTTTCGAGATTATATTGCTTTTAGCTTGTTCTAATGTAGTATTCATAATATGTATATCAATAAATAGGCACTTCCTTATCCCAAAAAACTTGTGTAATTAATTACACAAGTCTTCTATTCATTCTCTAAAAAGACTATATATCTCTTACTTTATAAGTCCACCCGAATTTATCTTCGGATTTCTTGGTTTGTATACTCGTTATTTTATCTCTAAATATTGAAGCATAACTGTTTTCGATTTTTGGAAGTTCATAATCCGTACCTTTAAAATTAAACCCTAAAATAGGATTAATTACCGCTGCCGTACCTGCACCAAACATCTCAATTAAGGTTCCGTTTTTCGCAGCTTCTTCAATTTCATAAACTGAAATAGTTCTTACCTCTGTCTCGATACCTAAATCTTCAGCCAAAGTTAAAACACTTTTACGTGTGATTCCGTCTAAAATTCTATCTGAAATTGGAGCTGTAATTAGTATATCACCAACTCTAAAGAACACATTCATTGTTCCTGCTTCTTCTAAATTTTCGTGCGTACTTGCATCTGTCCAAACTACCTGTTGGTAACCAGCATCATTTGCTAATTTTGTAGGATAAAACTGCCCTGCATAATTCCCTGCGCATTTTGCGAAACCTACACCTCCACTTGCCGAACGACTATAAGTATCTGCAAATAAAACCCGTACCTCTCCGCTATAGTAAGATTTTGCTGGAGAACATATAATCATAAACTTATATTCCATTGCTGGGTTGGCAGAGACACCTGCTTCTGTTGCTATTACAAAAGGACGAATATAAAGAGAACTTCCCTCTACTTTCTGAATCCAGTCTTTTTCAATATTCAGCAAAGTCTCTAATCCGTCAAAAAACATTTCTTCTGGGAATTCTGGCATTGCTAAACGAACTGCAGATTTGTTTAACCTTTTTTGATTTTCACCAGGTCTAAACATCCAAATTTGTTCTTCATCATCTTTGTAGGCTTTCATACCTTCAAAAATTGCCTGACCATAGTGTAAGACTTTAGCAGATGGATCTAAAGAAATTGGACCATAAGGCCTAATTTTAATAGCCTCCCATTTTCCATCTCTATAATCACATTCCAACATGTGATCTGTAAAGACGTCCCCAAAAGAAAGGCTGCTAAAATCTATTTGTGAGATCTTAGATTTTTCAACTAATTGGATGTCGATTTCTGTTGTTTTGTCTGATTTCATGATCTGTTTTGTTTCGTGTCAACAAGAATACAAAAATAGCACTTTTATTGATAGCAGGCATATTCTTCTCTGAATTATCAGCACCAAATTGAATTCCAATTTTAAATCACATAAATAACACATCAAAACTAGAGCAATCATAAAAGCTTTGGGTATATTTGTTATCTAAATAACAATTCGATTTGAAAAGAGAAATCATCATAACTTCAGACGGTTCTACAACTATCTATTTACCTGAATGGGACGAGCAATACCACTCCAAACATGGTGCTATACAAGAAGCTTATCATGTTTTTATCAAAAACGGACTAGAAACACACAACAAACAAAATTTAGCAATTTTAGAAATCGGTTTTGGCACAGGATTAAACTGTTTTATTACATTATTAGAAGCTACAAAACGAAATTTAACAATTAATTATACAGGAGTAGAAGCCTACCCTATTAAAGAAGATGAACTTTTACAATTGAATTATGTTTCGGAACTAGATTCAAGAAACTTATCTCATAAATTTGAAGAAATGCATTTGTTAGGCTGGAACACTAAACAAAAAGTACACGACAATTTCTCCTTAACCAAACGTAAACAATTTATTGAAGACATCAACGATATCGAGCAATTTGACTTGATTTATTTTGATGCATTTGGAGCTCGTGTTCAACCTGAACTTTGGACAGAAGAAATATTTAAAAAAATGTACGACTCTTTAAAAGACGAAGGGGTACTGGTAACATATTCCGCAAAAGGAAGTGTCCGAAGAGCCATGATAACTGTTGGATTTAAAGTAACCAAACTACCTGGTCCTCCGGGGAAAAGAGAAATGCTACACGCAGTAAAGACAACAAATAACTAATAAAAAAGCCTTTTCAATTGAAAAGGCTTTTTTATTTTATCTGTTGAAAATTATATCATTTTCAAATTATTCAATTCTTGCTCTGTCAGATGTCTCCAATGACCTCTTTGAATATTTTTCTTGGTCATTCCAGCAAAAATCACACGGTCTAACTTCATTACTTTATATCCTAAAGTCTCGAATATTTTTCTTACAATTCTATTTCTACCTGAATGAATCTCGATTCCTATTTCCGTTTTAGACTCGCCTTCTACATAAGCTACATCATCAATAAAAACTTTTTTCCCCTCCACCATAAATTCACCTGAAGTTAATTTTTGCAAATCACTTACCGCAAGTTTTCTATCTAACGATGCGTGGTATAATTTACGTACATTATGCTTAGGATGTGTTAATTTCTTAGCCAATTCACCATCATTAGTAAACAACAAAAGTCCTGTTGTATTTCTATCTAAACGACCCACTGGGTAAATACGTTCCTTTGTTGCCATCTGAACTAATTCCATTACCGTTTTACGACCTCTTTCATCGTCCATAGTAGTAATATAATTCTTCGGTTTGTTTAACAAAACATATCTCTTCGTTTCAGGGTTGATTAAAGATCCATCAAAACGAACCTCATCTGTTAACTGAACTTTATAACCCATTTCTGTAATTACCTTTCCATTAACCATTGCACTTCCTGTAGCTATCAAAACATCAGCTTGTCTACGTGAACAAACTCCTGAATTAGAAATATACTTATTCAATCTAATTCCTCCTACATCTCTTCTCTCAAGTTTTTCTGGTGGCGATTTTTCAAATTTACTAGGGCGTTTTTTTATTTCAGACGGTCTTTTATCAAAACTGCTTCCTTGTGAATTGTTCCTTTTTTTAGATGTTGGTCTGCTAGATCCTTGTTGTCGTCCTCGCGACGAGTTTCTTTCTGTACTCATTTTAAAAAATTTTTTTTTTTTTGCAAAAATACAGTTTAATATTGATTTCCATCTTGAAAATTAATGAAAATAAAATCTGACTGTATTAATTATAATATTCTAGAAATCAGCACTGAAGTATCTATAAGAGTCAAACTCATTACCCCTAAAACAATTAGTACTTTTAATATATTGTGCAATACATTATACTGTTTAATACTTCTAGCTTTCCATAAAAAAAAAGGAAAAAACAAAAAGACAACAAAAACGAGATAAAAATAATATTTCATTTCACCGATCTCTGGATACTTCCACAAAAAATAAATAGGATTTAATGACTGTACAACGATCACTGAAATTAACAATTTGGTAAATCGTTCACCATATTTCACAGGTATCGTTTGATATTCACTTACAAATGCACCTTTTATCCCCGCTAAATCTTTGACCAATTCTCTTATCGTAATAATAAAAAACAAAAATGCTGCATGAGTAAAAATGATCTCAGAAAAATTTTTGAGATATACAAAAACCGCAAAAAAGGGCAACATCGATAACAAAGACGATGAAAGTAATCCTATGATAGGATATTTTTTTAATTTATGTGAATAGAACCAAATTAAAAAAATATAAACCGCAAAAAACAAAGCAGCCCTCCATGAAACAATAAACCCCAATAAAAATCCAATTATATTTAAAGTGAAATAAGTCTTCAATTTTATCTTCTGACTTACAAAATTATCAATTTTGGTTTTAAATGGTTTGTTGATTCTGTCCATATCAGAATCATAAAAATTATTGATTATATAACCAGCAGCAATGACTAAACTAGTAGCAAAGACAGTAATAAACAAATGAAAGTCTAAAAGAACAGATTTTAAAGATTCCTTGGGAGATAAAATAAAAATAGAAGCTAAGTATTGAGCGATTACCAATACCAAGATATTATAACCTCTCATTACAGAGAGCATTCCAACAAGACTGTAAAATAAAGGGTTTCTTGCTTTTTTATTATGCTTGGCTACCTCTAAAAGATCCATTTTAAAATCTATATACGAGTTCTAATTTATAATCACTGAGTTGATGTTTTACCTTTTCATAATCTTTAGCAAAACCAAGAATATAACCTCCTCCACCAGAGCCACATAACTTTAAATAATAGTCATTTGAATCAATTCCATGCTTCCACAGTTTATGAAAATCAGAAGGTATCATAGGTTTAAAATTTTCCAAAACAACTTTCGATAAATTTTTCACATTAGAAAAAAGAGACTTTACATCTCCTTGTAAAAAATTATCAATACAAGAATTAGTATGTAATGCGAACTCTTCGCTAAACATTTTCCTAAAACCTTCGTTTTTCATCTTATTCATAAAGATATTTACCATCGGTTCTGTCTCTCCAATAATTTTTGAATCTAACAAAAATACAGCCGCCTTTCCGTCCTTCTGGTATGGAATCCCTGTAGCCTCAACATTGGTCCTAGATTTTATTAAAATAGGCAAACTCAAATAACTATTCAAAGGATCTAAACCAGAACTTTTCCCATGAAAGAAAGATTCCATCAAAGAAAACACCAACTTTAACTGTAGTAATTTATCCCTTGTTAGGTTTTCTAAAACAGTGATCTTATTTAAGGCATATTTATCGTAAATAGATGCGACTAATGCTCCTGAGCTCCCCACTCCATATCCCTGAGGAATACTAGAATCGAAATACAAGCCTTTTGAAACATCTTCTTTAAAGGAGTCCAAATCAAAGCTCACTAAATCAGAATTTAATTCTGATAAATAAGTATACAACTTCAGCAAATTATCATTCGATTTTTTTGCTGATTCTGAATTTTCATTAGTTATTTTTAATGCACCTTGATAGTAATTATAAGGAATTGCTAAACCTTTAGAATCTTTAATGATTCCATATTCTCCGAACAGTAAAATTTTAGCATAAAACAACGGCCCTTTCATATTTTTGTTTTTCACCATAGATCTGCAAAGATACGGAATTTTATAAGAACCAAATCCTTAAGATTCATTGTCAAACAGGATCAATCCTAAGATATCGTATGACTGGAAAAATTACTATTTCAATCAACATAAATTTACACTCATAGTGCAAAATACAGTTTCTATTTTATATTAAACCATTAGATTTGAAGGTGCTGTTGACTTTCACATTGTATCCAATGCTTTGTTTTATCAAACTCTACTAGATAACCTAATTAATATTTTGTACTTGAGCTTATTTCTATACACCGCAGCTAAATATATAAAAGAACAAAACTAATTGATATCCTTATACCTAATAAACATCAAAATGATTGATTAAATTAGTTTCTATTTCAATTTAAAATAGAACTGCAACCTATGCTAATGTTTTTTTATTTCATCTAAAGAAAAAAATAAAATTTATTATCAACCACTCTAAAAATTAATTTGGTATTACTTGACGTAAATGTGAAGCTAATACCGAGAGGAAGGGAGTGGCTTTTTACTTTTTTGAGGAACGCAAAATAAATATGCCATGGGTACGAAAACTTATAGTGCTAGTTTGGCAATAGATATGTTACGGTAACTAAATGATTGTGTAGAACACGGAAGGTAACGCTTTACTTTTTTAGACACAGCAAAAAGCAACGTGCTAGATTGCATGAAAACGATATTTGCATATTGTTATTATGTTCTACCATTAATGATATTGGTGACTATACTCTCTTATTGTCACTAGTAAATACTAGATGGCAGCTATGCTAAGAACAGAGGGACCTAAACAGCCGGTATTCAATTTAGCAATCAGAACTTAACCTTATCTTTTAATAAATTTATCGTAAAGCTAACCTCCATTCAATAACTTAACGCAACAAATCTAAAATAATAGATTTGTAAAATGGTAGTAAAAAAACATCGCCGACTTACCCTAAAAGAAAGGGTGATTATTCAGACTCTTTTAGAAGAAAAAAAGAACAAAACATACATT
>NZ_JBAHZZ010000001.1:0-15415 GCF_037132785.1 Flavicella sp.
TTTGTGCCACAACATTTACTACATATAAAACCTTCAGGCCATTTTATTTTTGCCAAATAAGCTTTACAAGCTTCATCATTTGGTAGTTCTTTTATAAAACTCAGTATATTTTGACCTTGAAAAACATCCATATCTGTTATAGTTAAGGACACTAAGATACAGAAACTAAATGACTAACTCAGATTTTATTTTTATAGAGTGTTGATGGAGCTTAGAGATTTCAATTCTCTTTTTTATATCTTTACAATCTACACCAAACCTATGAAAACATTTAACACTCTTCTATTTATCTGCTTATTTGTAAGTTTAAAAAACCATGCTCAAAAAGAAAAAGATATCATCAATACGGTTATAGAAAGATATTTCCATGCCATTGGAGGAAAGGAAAGAGCAAAACAAATCCACACTTTTTCTTCGGAATCTGTCGGGAAACTAAAAGATAATGAAATTATTCTCAAAAAAAAATTAATGCTTCCTAACCTCTCTACTACAACAATGGAATATGGAGGAAAAGTTGTTTCTAAAAACACTTTTAACGGAAAAAAAGGACTTATCACTCAACAATATGAAGAAACAGAATTTAATAAAGCAGAATTAAAACGGCACAAAAAAAACAGAAGTATCTTCCCTGAGTTTGACTACCTCAAAACTGCTAAATATATTGGTATTGAAAAATTAGAGCAACAAAATTGTTATGTTTTAGAAATCGAAAACACAAAAGTATATTATTCTGTTGATTCTGGATTAAAACGCAAAGGCGTTAGCATTCAAGAAAAAGATGGGAAACCCTTTTTACAACAACTGTATTTTTCAAAATATGTTGAAATAGAAGGGCTGTTATTTCCTACTCGTCTTTTATTAATTGCAGGAAAGAACAAAATAGAATTCCAAACCCGCTCTATTGTAATCAATAAAGATGTTAAAATTTCAGATTTCGATTTATAAGCTTAAAATTTATTTGCTTGATTTAGCATCATAAAATCTAGCATTACCATGGCAGCCATTGCCTCAACAATTGGGATTGCTCTTGGTACCACACAAGGATCATGACGCCCTTTCCCCATCATCTCAACTTCATTGCCTTCTTTGTCGATGGTCATTTGTTTTTGAATTAAAGTGGCAACAGGCTTAAAGGCTATTTTAAAATAGATATCCATTCCGTTGCTAATTCCTCCTTGAATTCCTCCAGATCTATTTGTCTTTGTAGAACCATCAGAATTGAACAAGTCATTGTGTTGACTTCCTTTCATTACAGAACCAGCAAAGCCACTTCCATATTCAAAACCTTTTACGGCATTGATAGACAACATCGCTTGCCCTAAAGCAGCGTGTAATTTATTAAAGATTGGCTCACCAAGTCCAATAGGTACATTTTTAATTACACAGGTTACAACTCCTCCTACAGTATCTCCTTCTTTTTTAATTTGAGAGACATATTCGATCATCTCTTCCGCTATTTTAGCATCAGGACAACGAGCGATGTTTGATTCAATTAGATCAAAATCTAACTCTTGGTATGGAGTATCAAGTTTGATATTCCCAATCGCTGACGTATAGGCATTGATTTTTATGTTTGGAATCATTTGTTTTGCAACAGCTCCTCCGACTACCCAATTGGCAGTTTCACGAGCAGATGTTCTCCCCCCTCCTCTATAATCTCTATTTCCATACTTTTTGTCATATGTATAATCAGCATGTGAAGGACGGAATGTTGTAGCTATATGAGAATAATCTCTCGATTTTTGATTTGTATTCGGTATTAAAAAACCAATAGATGCACCTGTTGTTTTACCCTCAAAAATTCCTGAATGAAAAACCACCTCATCTGGTTCTTTACGCTGAGTTACAATTTTAGATTGCCCAGGTTTTCTTCGATCTAATTCTTTTTGAATTGCTTTTAAATCTAATTCAATACCTGGAGGACATCCATCAATAACACCTCCAATTGCTGATCCGTGTGATTCACCAAAAGTGCTTACTTTAAAGAGTTTTCCAAATGAATTTGACATAAAAATATTTTTTGCAAAGTTAGAAAAAAGTTTTGTAATTATTAACTTGATTGTTTTCAACTGACCAAGTTATAAAGTTCACATTTAACACTAAAATTTTAAAGTTGAATTTTGTAGATATAAGTAAAACTGAGTTCCAAATAACAAAGCCCCAGATAATAGATGAACCGTTTGTGTTCCGAAGGGAAAGTTGCTATAATACATCAACATACCTGAAATAATCTCAAAAACCAATAACAATATAATTATTTTCGGCAATTTAAATTTCAACTTCAACGTTTCATTTTTATAATAAATTAAAAAATTCAACAAAACAATAACCACACTAAAGGATCGATGTATATAGAATTTCATACTTGGATTGTACAAACTCATTTGTTTGTTTTCAAAACCAAAAATCTTCACCTGCTCATCGACAAATTGCCTTATTTGAGTTCCCAATGCAATCTGAATTACTGATAGTAAAATAGAAAGCCCCAATAAAATTTGAAAAAACCTACTGTAAGACTTTTTTGCTGTTTTTTTCTCGGAAATTATATGTAAAACTTTTATCAACAAAGCTATAATCAACAATCCCGCAATCATATGAATGGTGATTATAGAAGGTTTTAGTACCGAATCAACAACGGTTTTTCCTAGCCACGCTTCAAACAGCATCAAGAAAAATGCAGCAAAACACAAAATGGTAATTTTTTTGTTTTCTTTCCAAAATTTCAAAGCACCTGCCAAAAGAAACAAAAATATAAAGCCAGCCACTACAGAGGACAAACGATTGACATATTCAGTCCAAGTATGATACACATTAAAAATTGCGTATTCATGTTTGGTATAAGCCTCCCATTGCGTTGATTCAAAATAACGAGAACTTGTAAAATCTTGTTTTGAAACAAGCAGTGCCTCTTCTTTAATAATGATAACCCCTTTTGCATAACCAGTTTCTGGATGCCACTGCAGCTGTTCTTCCTCCGTTGGAGGTATTAAATATCCAAAACATTTTGGCCAATCAGGACAACCCATTCCAGCTCCGGTCATTCTCACTACAGATCCTGCAATAAAAATAATATACACAGAAATCAATGCTGCTTTTACGATGCTTTTAAAGTGTTTTTTCAAAAGAAGAAATATTTAAATAGACAAAATTAAGAATAAATGAACGAATTGCTACCAATTTAAAACTTTTTATCAGGGCATAACAAGGAAAAATCACACTTTTTCACGAGAAAAAACTCTCTGTTTATTTGATTGTTTAAGTCTTATGGTGTTCGTGTATTGTGTTGGTAGTCAGTGTTTGGTGTTGTAATAAGAGTGACATGAAATGTTAGTTTTAACCTTCGAATGTTAATCAAGAGTTAGTCCATAAAATTCATTATAAACAGATGAAATTGGATGTAAAGTGTTAGGTTTATTGTGCAAACAAGCAAAATAACATTTTAATAAACACTCAATTGTGAGTAATAGAGATACTTTATTTTATACCATTTTAACATTTAAATGACGCATTAAATTTGTTTATTTTTCATTCATATTTCATACAAAAACAAAACCGTAACGGGGCTATGCTTCAATTTTTATTGCTTATCTAAAAAAAAACATTCCAAATTGTTATTGCATCATTTAAAAATAAAATTGGTGTTACAGGGAAACACAACTCTCTTTATTGATTTTTCAGCCTCAGAAATCAGTACAGATGGATCTCTAATACTTCTTGAAAAACTAGAATATGGTCATAAGTTGATAAAAAAGTTTGGACAAACATTCTTAAAACGAATTACAATCAAGATTTGGACAACTTATCCTGAGGTGGAAATTGTTATAAGAACGGATAGTGGTTTTAGTTGTGTTCCGTTTTATGAGTTGGTAAATCAATATGGTTTATTATTTGTAAATAGACAAGCAAGTAATGCTGTACTAAAAAGGAAAGTCTTACGAGCATAAAAGCAGTAAAATTGATTTGTGCTGTTATTTTTAGCGGTCTTAATTAGTGGTTCGCTCTAGGCTTCAATAACGACTCCAGTACTGTGGTCTTTTGTGGCACCTGTAACACTCTTTAAACAATTATTACTTCCTTCAACCTTTAAGAAGCCTAACAATGCGAAAATTAAAGCCTCTTTAAATTCTAATAATTCAGCAGTAGGAATTACTAATTCTACGGATGTTAATTGGTCTATTCTCTCTATCAAAAAATCATTATAAGCTCCGCCACCAGTAACTAGCACTTTACCCTCTTTAGAAATTACTTGAGCGACTTGAAAAGCTACATGTTCTAAAAATGTTCTAAGAATATCTTTCAATTCTAATTCATATGAATCAATCAGAGGAATTACATTTTTTTTTACAAACTCAAAACCAAGTGATTTAGGATGTGTTAATTGGTAATAAAAATCTGAATTTAATTTTTTTAACAACGTTTTATCAATCTTTCCTGTTTTTGCCAACTTACCTCTATCGTCAAATTCCTGATCTATCTTATTCATATAAAAATTCATGACTATATTTACAGGACATATATCATAAGCTTTTCTTAGGTCTTTTTCGTCAAAAGATATATTAGCAAATCCTCCTAGGTTTAAACAATAGTCAAATTCTGCAAAAAGCAAGACATCACCTATCGGAACCAATGGTGCCCCTTGTCCTCCTAAATTCACGTCTTGTGTTCTAAAATCAAAAACAACCTTGCTATTTGTGATTTTTGCAATTTCAGTTCCAGATCCTATTTGCAATGTATAGCCTTCTTCTGGTTTATGAAAAACCGTATGTCCATGAGAGGCAATCAAGTCTACTTGTTTTATTTTGTTTTCTAGAATAAAGTCATTTACAAGATTTCCAATATATACTCCATAATTCTTATCTAACTCTTTGAGTTCAGAAGGCTGTTTTTCAAAAGCCGATTTTAATAACAAAATCCATTGCTTTGAATAGCTATATGTGTTGCTGTGAATAATTTTATAATCATACTTCTCAGTACCACCAAACCTCACGTAGACCAGATCTACTCCATCCAATGAGGTTCCAGACATAATTCCAATACAATAAGATGTTTTCATCATAAGAAATCTATTAGGTTAACAAATGTAGTTTTTTAGAATGATTATGCTGAAAAATCATCTTTTAAATTAAAACAACTTTTAAAATTCCTTATATTTATTTTTCTAATATAAATACAAGCCTATGGACTTTCAGCTAACAGAAGAACACATCATGATTAGAGATGCAGCTAGAGATTTTGCAAAAACAGAATTACTACCTGAAGTTATTGAACGAGATGAAGCTCAAGCTTTCCCTCATGAGCAAATTAAAAAAATGGGGGAACTCGGTTTTATGGGAATGATGGTGGCACCAGAATACGGAGGAGGAGGTATGGACACCATTTCTTATGTTTTGGCAATCGAAGAAATTTCTAAAATAGACGCTTCTGCTGGAGTTATTATGTCTGCAAATAATTCTTTGGTTTGTTGGGGTTTGGAAAAATATGGATCAGAAGAACAAAAACAAAAATATTTAAAACCTCTCGCAAGTGGTAAAGTCCTTGGGGCTTTTTGTTTGAGTGAACCAGAAGCGGGTAGCGATGCTACTTCTCAAAAAACGACTGCAATTGATCAAGGAGATCATTATCTTTTAAACGGTGTGAAAAACTGGATTACAAATGGTGGAAATGCGAGTGTTTATTTGGTTATCGCTCAAACAGATATTTCAAAAGGACATAAAGGAATTAATGTATTTATTATTGAAAAAGGCAGCCCCGGATTTAAAGTCGGAAAAAAAGAAAACAAATTAGGGATCCGTGGCTCAGACACCCACTCTTTATTATTTACGGATGTTAAAGTTCCTAAAGAAAATAGAATAGGTGAAGATGGTTTTGGTTTTCGATTTGCCATGGAAACCTTATCTGGAGGAAGAATTGGAATTGCAGCACAAGCGCTTGGGATTTCATCCGGAGCTTATAAACTAGCATTGCAATATAGCAAAGAACGAAAAACTTTTGGAAAAGAAATAAGTAGACATCAAGCTATTGCTTTTAAATTAGCTGATATGGCCGTAGAAATAGAAGCAGGAAGATTTTTTTGTTTAAAAGCCGCTTGGGACAAAGATCAAGGGTTGAATTATGATTTATCCAGCTCCATGGCTAAATTATTCTGTGCAGACTCATCAATGCGAATTACTACGGAGGCCGTTCAGATTCACGGAGGATATGGTTTTGTAAAAGAATACCATGTGGAACGGTTGATGCGAGATGCCAAAATCACTCAGATTTACGAAGGAACTTCAGAAATTCAAAAAATTATTATTTCTAGAGCTATTTTAAAAGATTAAGTAAATTAAACAACATGGCAGAGCCTTTAAAAAATATGTTTAACCTCGGATTTATTGTTCCTTTCTCCGAGGTTTGCAATAAGCATATTCCAAATTTCAATAAAAATCATTTTATAAATGCTGTCTTTGATGATAATTGGGAGAATCTTGAATTAAAACCTCGTATAAAACATATTGCACATTCTTTACATAAACAGTTGACGGATTCAATTCCGATTAATTTGAATTATATCACAGCCATTTCAGAAGACATTCGAATCAATCAAAATAAGCAAGATACTTTTATGTATTTAGTTCTTTGTGATTATATTGAAGTATATGGATTGGAACATCTGAAAGAATCTTTAATTGCGATTGAAAAAGTGACTATTTTGGCTAGCTGTGAATTTGCCATACGACCATTTATCATCAAAGACCCCGAATATGTTTTTAAAACATTAAACAATTGGAGCAAAAATAATCATCCTTCAGTAAGAAGATTGGCAAGCGAAGGTTGTAGACCTCGATTGCCTTGGGGAATGGGGATTCCTTTTCTAAAAATAAACCCGAGTCTTATTTTTCCAGTTCTTGAGAATTTAAAAGACGACGACTCATTATTTGTTCGTAGGAGTGTTGCAAATAACATAAATGATATTTCTAAAGATCATCCTAGCAAAATTCTTAGCCTATTAAAAAAGTGGATAGGTGTTTCTAAAGAAAGAAACTGGTTAGTAAAACATGCAGCGAGAACGTTACTCAAACAAGGAAATTCAGATGCGCTAAAATTATTTGGCTATGGGGATGTTACAAATTTTGAAACCACAGTAATCCATCTACTTAAAAATAAAGTTTGTATTGGTGATTATCTCTGCTTTACATTTTCTATTAAAAACAAAAGCAATAAAGCCCAAAAAGTTCGATTAGAATATTTTATCTATTTTTTATTAGCCAAAGGGAAATTATCAAAAAAAATCTTTAAAATATCTGAACGTAACCTTACTGCAAATGAAACACTATATTATAAACGTAGACATTCTTTTAAAATAATCAGTACCCGAAAATATTATACAGGCATCCACAAAGTAAGCTTGGTAATCAACGGAGTTGAAAAGGAAACGGACAACTTCCAATTAAACAAATAATTATTCTATTGGAAAGTTAAAATAAGTGTTTGGATAAGGCTCTTCTTTTAAAGTAAAATGCCACCATTCATATTGATAAGGCTTAAAGTTGTTTTTTAACATTAGGCCCCGAAGTAGCAATCTGTTTTTTCTTATATTATCTATAGCAGAACGATCAAATGTCCAAGAAGCTTTCCCGAAAAAATCATAAGGACTTCCCATATCTAACTCTTTACCTGTCTCTAAATGCACCAAGGTTAAATCGACTGTACTTCCACGTGTATGACCAGATCTAGTAGCTAGATATCCCAATTTAAACAAATCCTTTTTGTCAATTTCAGGATAAAACTCTGCCTTCATTAAAGTGTCACTTTCGACTTTTGCCCAACTCACAAAAGAATCAACTGCACTTTGAGGTCGATAAGCATCAAAAATTTTTAAGCCCAAATCCAATTTCTTCAATTCGGCTTGAATCTTTTTTAATTTCTGGATAGCTTCCTCTGATAAAATTGCTAGAGGTTTATGATAACCATCAATAGGCTTTCCAATAAAATTATGAGTTCCAAAATACCTTATTTCTAATAAGACAGAAGGTATTTCTATTTTTACATCTTTAAATCCTTTTGGTCTTAAAGCAGTTTGACTTTGTGAATCAAAACTGAATAATGAGATCATAAATAAAAATATAATAATTCTTTGTCTGTAAAAATGTTTGTTTCCTTTCATATGTATAAAAAATCAATTTCAACAAATCTAATTAACTATATTTGCATTTCAATTAAGAATTATGACAAATAACGATATTCTAAAAAAACTTAGGGTTGCCTTACAATTAAAAGATACTGACATCGTTGAAATAATGGCGTTGGTTGATTTTAAGGTGACAAAAAGTGAAATTAACGCTTTATATAGAAATGAAGAGCACCCAAAATTTATGGAATGTAAGGATCAGTTTTTGCGTAATTTCTTAAATGGATTGATTATTTACAAAAGAGGACCAATGCCTCCAAAAAAGAAATAACTTAAACATCTTCGCATTAATAACAACCTAGTCCGTTAAACCTATTCCTAATGAAAGAATATAAATTTATCAAACAAAAAAGTACGCCAATCAAAAAGGACGTTGACTTTGAAGATCTTATAAACAGCTATGCCAAAACGGGATGGAGAATGGTAAACACTTTTGTTCACAGAGGTGTGGTAAAGGCTGTTTTAGAAAGAGAAAAAGATAAATCTTAAAACTAGTAAATATTTTTTATGAGCATTAAAATTGCCTTTACAGATATAGACGGAACTTTATTAAACAAAGAAAGAGTTCCATCTTCAGCTCTAAAAACGGAAGTAGCAAGAATCAACGAACAAGACATTCCTTTTGTTCTAATTTCTTCTAGAATGCCAAGTGCAATGTATCATATCCAAAAGGATTTGAATATTAAAAACACGCCTATTATTTGTTATAATGGAGGGTTAGTTTTAGTTGATAATAAAAGTATACATTCTACTGAAATTCCGTGTTCTATCTTAGAAATAATTACTGCATTAAACACTGAAAAAAAATTTCATATCAGCTTATACAATAATAATGATTGGTATGTTGAAGAAATGGATTTCTGGGCAAAAAGAGAAGAGAATAACACCAAGGTTACACCTGAAATTAAATCTATTGAAGCCGTTTTAGAAAATTGGAAATCGACAAACAAAGGTGCTCATAAAGTTATGTGTATGGGAGATAAAGAAGAGCTAGACATTGTTATGGAAAGTCTTACTTTAGCCTTCCCTGAAGAATTACACCTGTATCGGTCTAAAGACACGTATATAGAAATTGCGAATAAAGAGATTTCTAAACTAACAGGTATCAAAACATTACTCGAAAATAGCTATTCAGATTTGTCTCTAGAGAATTGTATTGCATTTGGTGACAATTATAACGATATTGAAATGCTAGATGCCGTTAAGATTGGTGTTGCTGTTCAAAATGCCAAAAAAGAAGTTTTAGCAATTGCCAATGATATAACAGACACAAACCATAATGATGGAGTAGCAAAAGCTATTGAAAAATATTTATAAATGACCAACTTAAAATTGAACCCAATGAAAAACCTAATCCTTAGCACAATATTATCAACTGTTTTGTTAGCTTCTTGTAGTCAAGATAATTCTAAAAATATCATGGTGATTAAAGGTGAGGTGAAAGGTTTAAAAAAGGGAACATTGTTTTTACAGAAAATAGAAAATGGAACCCTTTCTACTGTAGATTCTATCTATCTAGAAGGGACAGGTTTATACTCTTTAAAGTCCAAAATAAACGCATCTGAATTGCATTTTCTATCGTTAAACAAGAACAATGAAAAAACAATTCCTTTTTTCGGTGAGCCTGGTGAAATTACAATCAACACTAATTTAGATAGATTTGTTTTTCATGCTAAAATATCAGGTTCAAAAAACCAAGAAATTTTAGATCAGTACAATGAAATTTCTTCTCAATTCCAATATCAAAATTTAGAAATGCTTAAAGAGAATTTTGAAGCACAAAAGGAAAAAAACCAAGAGAAAATAGACAAGTTAGTTACAAAATCTAAAAATTTATTACGTAGAAAATACTTATATACTACCAACTTTGCCTTAAACAATTCAGACTCTGAAGTAGCTCCTTATATTGCATTGACACAGTTATCTGATGCAAATATTAAATTATTAGACACAATCAACAACTCTTTAACCGAAAAAATTAAAAACTCTAGCTATGGAAAGGAGTTGAATTCATTTATTGAAAAAATAAAAGCAGATGAAGTGAAGGAATAGCAATAATCAACTATTAATCTACGCAATCACCATTAACACTTAACTCCGTTTAAGATTACCTTTTTGGGTTAAGCTAACACTTCTATTGGTCATGTTTTTATGTTATTTTGGAGTCCTTTACTTTAATACTCCAGTGGTATTCAAACTTGGAAACAATTTCACCACTTTCATCAACTCCATTCGATATCAATATCAATTCTTGTCCTTCTCCTGATGTTATAGCTTTATCTATTGCAGTTTGTATTTTACCATCATCCGTGCAGTCAAATACGATTTTTCCTTTTGCTTTTTTTAGAAATTCTCCTTTCTGCGCTACAACTAGCATAGAAATTTTTTTACCTGAATTATAAATGCTTTTCATCATTAATATGCCCGTTGCTAATTCAGAAGCCATTCCTTGGGTAGCCCAATACATCGATTTAAACGGATTCTGATTGATCCATCGATGCCGAACAGATATTGATGTTTTATCATCAGTAATACTTTCTACCCTAACTCCAGAAAAATAAGCAGATGGAATTTTAAACAACACAAAACGATTTAAAATTGTTGGAGTAAATTTCATTTATGTAAGTTAAAAAAAATATTTATTAAGACAATTTTAGTTCATTTATCTTTTAAAATTACAATTATAGAAAAAACATCACTTTTTTAATCACCAGAAATATTCGACAAACACTGAGAATCTATGATAATATTAAAACAGTAGCGTAAATAAATAGTACTATGTTTTGCATAATACCTGATTATTATGTATATTTGTGCCATAAAATGAACTAAAGTAAATTGTGATGAAAGCAACAAGTGAGACCGTCAATATTTTTTTAAATAAAAACTTTTTTATATGAAGATAGAAAACACAAAAGCACAGATGAGAAAAGGAGTACTAGAATACTGCATTCTTTCTATTCTACAATCGGGAGATGCATATACCTCTGAGATTATAGCCGCCTTAAAGGATGCAGAAATGATCGTTGTTGAAGGAACCATCTACCCATTACTAACCCGACTAAAAAACGCAGGTTTATTGAACTATAGATGGGAAGAATCAACTTCTGGACCTCCAAGAAAATATTATTTTCTTTCTGAAAACGGAGTGCTTTTTCTTAAAGAACTCAATATAACATGGAATAACTTAACCAAAGCAGTAAACATTGTAACAAGCGAAAAAAACAACAAAGATGAATAAAACTATAAACATAAATCTTGGAGGATTCTTTTTCCATATTGATGAAATGGCCTATCAAGTCCTTAAGGATTACTTAGATTCTATTGCGAAATCATTGAGCGATGATCCAAAGGGAAAAAATGAAATTATTGCAGATATTGAAGCTAGAATTAGCGAACTATTATCTGAAAAAATAAAAGATTCAAGGCAAGTTGTCAATGAATTGGATATAAATAATATCATAAAAATCATGGGGCAACCAGAAGATTATGGAGATCATACAGAGGAGTTTTCTAATGCCGAAAAAAGGCATCGATCAAGAACCTCTAATACAAAAAAATTATACCGTGATAATGATCATAAGTTTTTAGGAGGAGTTGCTGCCGGTTTAAGTCATTATATAGGAATTGATTCTATTTGGATACGTTTAATTTTTATTTTACTTACCATTACAGGTGGGTTTGGAGTACCTATTTATATTATTTTATGGATTCTTCTTCCAGGGGCTCGTACAACTGCAGAAAAACTAGAAATGGAAGGTGAAGCTGTAAATATAGACAATATAGAAAAAAAAATTAGAACCGAATTTAATAATGTTGGTGACAAAATTAAAAACGCTGACTATAGCAAGGCTAAAACAAGTTTTCAGAATTTTTTAGACACTTTAGGCAAAATAATACTCGCAATATTTAATGTTATTGGAAAGTTTATTGGAGTGCTTCTACTATTTGTTGCCTCAGCAGTTTTGATCGGATTAATTATTGGTGTATTCTCTTTAGGAAGTATGGAATTTATTGGGGTGTCAAATAACTTCACAAGTTTTTCTTCTTTTATACATAGCTCGCTTATTCCACATTGGACACTAGCTGCTCTTGTATTTATATCCATTGGTTTTCCCTTTTTATTTTTATTTTTATTAGGTTTAAGGATTCTTTCTTCTTCTGTGAAGAGATTAAACAAACCTACCTCACTTATTCTTTTAGGAATATGGATTATAGCAATTTTAGCGTTGATATTTACGGGGATTGAACAAACCACTGCAAAAGCATTTCAGGGCTCTAAACACAAAGAGCTACCATTTACATACCAAGTACAAGATACTTTACATATAGAAATGATAAACAATGATGATCTGTTTTTCAAGCAAAACCTAATACAAAACAAAAACCAAGAATATGTTTACGATCATGATGTTAGAAAATTATACAATAATAATGTTTTAGTGGATGTTGTTTACAATGATACCGATGCCGCTACGGTTAAAATAAGGCGTCTATCACAGGGAAACAACAGAAATATAGCGAACCAAAATGCAAATAAAATTGAATATCAGTATTTTGTAACGGATAATACAATTGAACTTAACGGGTATTTTTTAAGTCCAGAGACGAGTATAGACAAAAATGAAAAGGTTGTTATTACTATTGCTGTTCCAAAAAACACATATGTTCACTTTACCAACTCTACAAAAAGCTTTTTAGGCGGTATAGAAACGACATCAGATATGAACCGATATAAGATTCCAAATCATACGTTTAAAATGCAGCCTTTTGGCTTAGAATGTACAGATTGTGACAATTAATATTTTATAAGCAAAAAACACTATGAAACAAAAAATAAAAAAAACGTTATTATTTTTAATTGCTATCATTGCTTTAACAAGTTGCGCATCAGGGTTTTTCAGTAAGACAACTAAAGGAAATAAAATTATTAGCACAGAAGAAAGAGAACGTCCTCAAGCTTATACCAAAATTAAAGTTGAAAAAGGAATCACCGTATATATTACTATAAGTACTGAAGAAAAAATTCAAGTAGAAGCTGAAGAAAACTTGCAAAAATTCATTAAAACAGAGATGGAAAATGGAACGTTACATGTTTTTTCTGAATCAAATATAAAAAACTATAAGCCAATAAAGGTATATTTATCCACAAAAAAAATAACAAGTATTTCTGCTAGTTCAGGAGCAAAAGTTATTTCAGAAAACACTTTATTTGGTGAACACATAATTGTTAAATCTTCAAGTGGTTCTTTGGTAGACCTACAAGTTGGTACGAATAATTTAGTTTCTAACTCTAGTAGCGGCTCTACAATTAAACTAAGTGGAACGACAACAAATTTAACTGCTACATCTAGTAGTGGTTCGTCTATAAAAGCCTACAACCTAAAAGCTAAGAATGTAATAGCTAGGGCTTGTAGTGGCTCACGTATAGTGCTAGCTGCTACAGAAAAACTAAATGCAAAATCCAGTAGTGCCGCAAGGATTAAATATAAAGGAGACTCGAATAACGTACAAAGAAATACATCGACTGTAGGAGGTGTTAATTTAGTTTCTAACTCTAGCATTGACTCAATAATTAAACGAAGTGGAACGACAACTGATATAACGGCTAATTCTAGCAGTGGCTCTACAATTAAATTAAGTGGAACGACAACAAATTTAACGGCTATATCTAGTAGTGGTTCATCTATAAAAGCCCACAACCTAAAAGCTAAGAATGTAATAGCTAGGGCTAGTAGTGGCTCACGTATAGTGCTAGCTGCTACAGAAAAACTAAATGCAAAATCCAGTAGTGCCGCAAGGATTAAATATAAAGGAGATTTGGAGCAGACACAAAGAAAAAAATCGACAGTAGGAGGAGTTAATTCTTTTTCTCGAAAAATAATTTCTGGAAATGTTTTAAGCTTTAGTTCAAAAGACACATTAGCTTATGTCAATATTGGAATATCAAATAAAGATATCGGAACTGTTTCAAGCGACAAAGGTGAATTTATGTTAGAACTGAAAAATGCATATCTAAATGATTCATTAAAATTTTCAATGATTGGCTATAATAGTAAAACTATAGCAATTAAAGATTTTGTTGATTTAGGAACTATAATGTTGCAAGAAAATATATCGGAACTTGATGAAAATGTAGTTCGTAATAAACAAGATAAATTAAAAATTTTAGGAAACAAAAAACAAAAAATATTTTTCGGTTCTGTGTCATCTAGTAGTATTGAGGCTGGAACTGAAATAGGAATAAAAGTAACGATTAAAAAACCTACAATAATTGAAACATTTAATATAGTTGTTGTAGAAAATGAAAATGGAATTTTAAATTTAAGAATTAACTTTTACGATCTTAAAAATGGTATTCCAAATAAAAGAATAAATAAAGAAAATATAATTATTCAGGCCGAAGTAAAAGACGGATTAATATCAGTTGATTTATCTGAATATGATTTGATTTTCAAAAATGACTTTTTTGTTTCTATGGAGTCTTTAAGTAAACTAAACGAAGGCAAAATAATTAAGTTTGCAGGAAAAATATTTAAAAAATCTTATTATCGAGAAACCAGTCAAGCAAAATGGAATAAAATGTTCATCGGATTTTATATATTTTTAAACGTAAAGCAATAAGTACTAAAAGTCAACACCTTGTAAAAGTAATTACACCAATTAAACTATATAAAGCCGTAATTATTTTGTGTATTTACTTATGTCAACATCAATAAAATTCACAATAAACGAGAGTTCCTCAGAATTGGGTTCTCTTAATACCTAAATCTACAAGTATAACCTAAATTTCACAAGTATCATGTCATATTATTTCACTTGCCTTTTGTAAGGCTCTTTTACATCTAAAATTAATTTAATTTTTTAGCTTGTTTTAATTTTCAGAATATTTATTTATTGAGAGGATTCAAATTTAAAAATGTTTATAAATTTTAAAAAAACGCAACAACATCTATTTAACTCTTTTATTAATTAGTTTAGCTTATATTCTTAGCAGGCTTGTACTTGAGTGCTTGTTGTTCTGTAAGTTGTCTAGCTTAAACGATCAAGGAATATCATTTTACTGAGTTAGTCATTTAGTTTCTGTATCTTAGTGTCCTTAAATATAACAGATATGGATGTTTTTCAAGGTCAAAATATACTGAGTTTTATAAAAGAACTACCAAATGATGAAGCTTGTAAAGCTTATTTGGCAAAAATAAAATGGCCTGAAGGTTTTATATGTAGTAAATGTTGTGGCACAAA
>NZ_JBAHZZ010000017.1:0-14064 GCF_037132785.1 Flavicella sp.
AACTAATTTTAACGAAATTGACCTAAAACAACTCCAAATTATTCAAGAAAAACTAAACAATAGACCTAGAAAGATACTTGGATATAAAACACCAAAAGAAATGATGGATATTGAACTTAAAATTGTAGCTTAGTAACATCACAAAACTAAAACGTTTTGTTGCGTTACAACCTTGAAGCCAAGTATTTTTGAAGTAGAAACCAGTCAAGGAAAAACATCAAAAAAGATTGTGAAATTGTAGTTGGTTCAAAATATAAAATTTTAATTTATAAAGGTTTCTAATTTATTTAGGAGCCTTTTTTTATTGAGATAACACCAAATAAATATCAAATTAACTCTTGTCTTTTATGCTTCGGAAGCAGACAATTTTCTTAATCTCCGTCCATGCTATTTAACAAAGTTTTATGCTGTTTTTAAGACGTTATGTAAATTTAATCTAAATAAGTTTTATTTATTCAATATGATTTATATATTTGCCGCACTATTTTAAACGAATATAAATTAAATACTAACGAATTTAAATTAATCAAAAAATGAAATTACAATTTAACATTTTAATGTATACAATTATCGGGCTTCTTTCCTTTTCATGTTCGGAGAACGATGACGATAGCAATGAAGAAAGCGATTACAGTACAGTAAAAACAAATATCGTTGCAAATTATGCAGAAATTGTATCTGCTAATTATAATGATGCATATGATGATGCAGTATCTTTACAAATGGCAATTGCTACTTTTACAACTTCTCCAACTGAAGAGACTTTTATCGCTACAAAAGCGGCATGGCGAACTTCTAGAGAAAGTTATGGTACCACAGAAGCCTTTCGTTTCGCTTCTGGACCAATTGATGATAGTGATGGACCAGAAGGTTTATTAAATGCCTGGCCATTAGACGAACAATATATTGATTATGTTGACGGAGATTCAGATGCGGGAATCATAAATGATCTTATTACATACCCTACAATTACTAAAATCTTATTAGAAGGCTTAAACGAGGAAGGCGGTGAAAAAAACATCAGTATCGGATACCACGCCATTGAATTTTTATTATGGGGACAAGATTTAACAGATCCTTCTGAAAAGAAAGCCGGACAAAGAGCTTATACTGATTATGTTGTTTCTAGTGTACCTTCAAAATCAAATGTAACTGATATTATCACAAACCAAGAAAGACGTGCTGCGTATTTAAATATCTGTGCTGAACTTTTAATTGACCATCTTCAATTAATGGTTGACGAATGGAAAACTGGAGGAGCCTACAGAACTACTTTCTTAGCTCTAGATACTGATGAAGCTATTCAGAATATGATAACTGGAATCTCTGTTTTAAGCAAATCAGAATTAGCAGGTGAACGTATCTACGTTGCTTATGACAACCAAGACCAAGAAGATGAACATTCTTGTTTTTCTGACAATACGCATAGAGATATTCGTTTAAATTACTATGGTGTCAGAAATGTATACTATGGCGAGTATGGATCTATTTTTGGAACATCTATAGATTATTTAATATCTGAAATCGATAGTGATTTAGCCACTGAAATTAGATCATTTATGAGATTAGCAACAACTGATATTGAAAATACAGCAATTCCTTTTGACTTTGCTATTAAGGATGAAACGAAAAGACCAGCTGTTTTAACCTCAGTAAACTCATTAAGAACTTTAGGTGATAAATTCGTAGAAGTTGCTTCTGCATTAGGCTTAACAGTAAATATCGAATAGTTACTTAAAAACATTATACAAAGGGCGGAGTTTAACTTCCGTCCTATTTCTATTTTATACAATTACCTTTTAATGAAGTCTTTTTACAAATACATTTTTATTTTTCTTCTTTTAATTAATTGTCAAGCTGAAGAAGAATACACAGAGATATTAACCGCAGAAGAAAATGAAGAATACTCTGGCGGTGATGCAACAGTTTTTGACATATCTGAAAACGCATTTGGTTTTCAAGCTCCTAATTTACTTAATCAAGAACAATTAGAGTTTTTTGTTGGCAATTCTTTATTCAATTTAAACTGGGTCGTATCCCCTTCTTCTACTACCGCAAGAGACGGATTAGGACCTCTTTTTAATTCACGCTCATGCTCAGGATGTCACTTTAAAGATGGTAGAGGAAGACCTCCTATCTATTCTGGAGAACTTTCTCATGGATTATTATTACGTCTTAGTATAGATGAGGATTCAAAAGGAAAACCTTTAGGAGATCTTATATACAAAGGACAATTACAAGATCAATCTATACCTAATATTGCTACTGAAGGCGGTTTTGATGTTAGCTACGAAGAAATTAATGGAACTTTTGACGATGGTACTTCTTATACTTTATATAAACCTACTTATACTTTTACAGGCTTGAATTATGGAGCTCTTGACAGTCAAATAAAAGTATCTCCACGTATAGCAAATCATATGAGTGGATTAGGCTTGTTAGACGCCATACCCAATGAAATTATACTTTCTAATACTGATGAATTTGACAGCAATAATGATGGTATCAGCGGGAAAGCTAATTATGTTTGGAATGTTGAAGAAAATAAATTAACACTAGGTAAATTTGGATGGAAAGCAAATCAACCGTCAATAAAACAACAAGTAGCGGGAGCATTTAACGGGGATATGGGAATTACTACTTCTTTATTTCCTGATGAAAACTGCCCTCCTAATGTAAATTGCGATGATATAGCAAATGGCGGTAGTCCTGAGCTACCGGATGATGATTTTGAAAAAGTAGTTTTGTATTCAAGTTCTTTGGCTGTTCCTGCAAGAAGAGACTGGGAAGACCAAGATGTATTACAAGGAAAAAAACTTTTTGAAGAAAATAAGTGTAACGCATGTCATATACAAACCTATACTACTGGCACACATCCTACTCTCACAGCGATGTCTAATCAAATAATTCATCCTTATACCGATTTATTACTACATGATATGGGAGATGATTTATCTGACAACAGAACAGACTTCCTAGCAACAGGAAACGAATGGAGAACACCTCCTTTATGGGGAATCGGGCTTATTGAAACAGTAAACGGTCATACTAATTTTTTACATGATGGTAGAGCTCAATCTCTTGAAGAAGCAATTCTATGGCATGGTGGAGAGGCGGAAAGAGCTAAAAATAATTTTAAAAGCCTTAATATAACAGAAAGAAATCAACTGATTAAATTTTTAGAATCTTTATAATTATGAAATCAAAAATAACAATTAGTATACTTAGCTTAGTCATAATTTTTTCTTTGAGCTGCTCAAAGGATAGCGTATTCACACCTATTGACAAAAGAGCCGAAAATATAGGTGAAATAAAACTACAATTAGAGGAGTTATATACAAACGCCATTTTTCCAATCAATCAAGACTTACTTAAAGAAATTGCCCTACTCAAAACCAATGCTACTCTATTATCCACCAGTAATACTCTACAACAATTAGAAAAGGTTCAAACCAACTGGACTACTCTTGCAATCACCTGGAGAAAAGCAGAACTATTTAACGTGGGCCCTATTAATAACAGTTTTATTCATTATAAAATAAACCGTTGGCCAATAGACAAGGATGAAATTGATACTTATATTGAAACTGAGACCAGTATTCTAGATGATTTTACTATAAGCATCGGTTCTTCTAGTAAAGGAATTACTTCTTTAGAGTATTTGTTATTTGAAAGTTCTTTTTCTTTTGATGCTAATGACGATAATAAAATAGCCTATATAAATTCTGTCATATTTGAATTAGAGAATAATTTTAACAACCTTAATTCTGCTTGGGAATCCTATCGAGAAGAATTTATTAGCTCTACAGAAATAGGAATTACAGGAAGCCAAAACCGCATACATAATACCATTAGTAGTTTAGTAGAAAAAATTATTATCACTAAGCTAGGAAAAGCAATAGAAAATATTGAAAATACTCCAAATGACTATTTGGAAGCAGGCATTAGCGAAAACTCATTAGAGTTTATAAAAACAAATTTTGAAATAATTGAATATTGTTTTTCTGAGTCGGCGGGATTTAATTCCTATTTAACAAAAATAGACGAGACTGAATTAGTTACAAAAATTAATAATGCTTTATCAGAATGTGAATTAAAATTGAATGATTTTTCAGAAAGTTTTAAAACGAGTTTGGCAAAAAAAGAAACAGGAAAGATGGAAAACCTACAAGAATCTTTTAATTCTCTCTTAGCAATTATAAAAATTGATATGGCGGCTACCTTAGGAAACACAATTACTATTAGCGATAATGACGGAGATTAATTTGTAAATTTGCACTATGGAATACAAAGAAATAATAGAGTTTTTACAGGAGGGTATTCAGCTAGTCATAAAATACATTAGCTCTCCAGCAAAACGAACTTATACACTTTATCTTCTGACCTCCCTTTTATTAGCTTTCTATGTCTATTACAAATACAAAAGAAAAGAATCCTTTTTTAATTACATTCTAAATAAAAAAGTATGGTTGAGCAAATCTGCTTTTATCGATTATTACTTTATCATTTTCAACAGCTTTTTTAAGCTGCTTTTAATTGCACCTTTTCTATTATTTGGATTAAAATTAGCCTTCAATACCAATGATTTTTTACTGAGCCAATTTGGATATCCTACCATTAGTTTAACCACTACTCAAACCGTTATTTTATTCACTATAAGTCTATCTTTATTTAATGACTTTAGTACTTATCTAGTACATCTATTGTATCATAAAATTCCTTTTTTGTGGGAATTTCATAAGATTCATCATTCTGCGACAAGCATGAACCCTTTTACTCAATACAGGTTACACCCTATAGAGTTACTTTTAAATAATGTAAAGGGCATTTTAGTATTTGGGCTTACCACAGGTGTATTCGACTACTTTTCGGAACATCAAATAAGCAAGTGGACCTATTTAGGAGTAAATGTATTTAGTTTTCTATTCTATTCTTGGGGAGCAAACCTTAGACACTCTCATGTTCGATTGAAATACTTCAATTTCTTAGAATACCTTTTAATTAGTCCTGTTCAGCATCAAATTCACCATAGTGACAAACCCGAACATTTTGATAAAAATTTAGGATCTAGATTGGCTATTTGGGATTGGATGTTTGGCACACTTATTCGATCTAAACAAATTAAAAAAATCAATTTTGGCTTAGGAAACCAAGACAATAAAAATTACACTTCATTCTCTAAAAACCTTTTTATGCCTTTTAAAAACCTATTACCTTTTCTAAAGTAGAAAATTTAACGTTTCTTATTTAAGATTATTCTAAATAATTTTTATTATTCAAATATACTTAGTATTTTCGTTATTTATAATAAATATAAATAACAGGCATGGAAGTCGACATACCTAAAATAGGTTTAGTATTCGGATCTGATACTGGAATTACAGAAGAAATAACCAATATCATTCTTGAAAAATGGGAAAGTAAAGAAATCTCTGCAATTGAGGTTACTGATATATCTCCGGATTATTTTAATGATTATGAGTTTCTAATTTTAGGCTTATCAACTTGGTATGATGGAGATTTACAAAGTGATTGGGAAACTTTTTTAGATGATTTTAAGACCGTTGATTTTACAGGAAAAACAGTTGCCTTATTTGGTTTAGGTGATCAAATTGGTTATGGAGAATATTTTATCGATGGCGTTGGAATTTTGTCGGAAATAATCATTGATAAAGGAGGTGAAATCATTGGGAATTGGCCGATTGACGGTTATGAATTTACGGAATCCAAAGCTCTAATAAACGACAGCCACTTCTACGGTCTCGCAATAGACGAAGACACTCAATCAGATTTAACCAACGAGCGCGTTGACAAATGGTTAAAAATACTTGAAAAAGAGTACAAAAATTAAACAAGAATTTGAAATGGAAGAAATATATAGAAACAATTACGGTGTAAGCTATAGAAACTATGACAATGATAATGATGAAAATGGCGTTCAATTAATCATTGATCGCATAGGTCTTTATTTAACCGTAAACGAACTAGCTAATCTTAAGAGAATTGTTTCTGATAAAACGGAGGGTGAACCATGTATGTGTTCTGAATGTCAAGGAACCGTTTCTAACAAGATATGGTGTACAAATCCATTAATTGATATTTGCCTAAAATTCAATGACGATAATATTCAAGATATTGAAGACTTAATTACTGGTACACAGTTTATTTTAAACATGGACAAAACCTTAAGAAAGTTTGCTCTTGAATGAAACTCATTCTAACGAATTTTGATTGTCTGATGTTATGGGGTTAAATTATGCGCCCATAATGCCCCATGGCTAAAGACGTGAAAATTGCTGTGATTTGCTCCGAACGAAAATCGTTCGGAGTATTTTTTTAATAACAATCTGTCTTTATTTGTCCTTTTTCAGTATAATTCATGATAGAAACATTTATTTTTTTGAGGCTATGAGATTCTATAATATCTAATACGGCGTCTTTCATTTTTATAGAACCGCAAATCATAATACAGCCATTGTTTTGTAATAAGTCTAAAATAAAATTGATCCGTTTTTCAACGATACTTTGCACATAGTTGCCCTGATCTTTTGAATAAGCAACTTCCACTTTATTTAATTTACCCGAATTTTTAGCTCCTTCAATATACTCTTGATAAACCCCTAAAGACGAGGCTCTTCTTAGACCTAAAAATAATGTTGTTTCTTGCTGCTTACTTACTTCATTCACCATACCTACAAAAGGTGCAATACCTGTTCCATTGGCTATAAAAAGTATTCTTTTTGTTTGTTTATTAATATGAAAATGATCATTTTTCTTAATTGAACCAAATACTGGCGTCCCTAAAGCTACAGTTGCCAAATAATTAGAACAAACACCAAATTCGTGCTTTTTTATGCTCAAATGAATTTCCTTACCAATTTTGGCTATCGAATAATATCGGGGTGCTACTTCTATATTAGGTAGCTGAATTCCTAACAAATCACCAGACGTATACTTACAATCTTTATTAGGCTTCAATCTTAACAGAAAAGTTTTATCAATATTTGCTTCCGTTTTAGAGATCACTTTAAACGGAATATTCTCATTGATTTTTTCTTTTTCTATAATTAATTCCATTTCTAACTTTTGACCAAGCTTTAAACACCAGTCTTGGAACATAACAAACGATTGCTCGTTTATTTTATACAAAGGCAATATATTGATTGCTTTGTCATACAAAAATAATTCATTTTCTATCCTTTCTGCAAAGGCACAATAATTGGGATACACCTTAGACCCAAAGCCTAAAACAGAATAACCAATTTTATTTTTCATGAAGTTATTTTGCAGTTTTTGCACAAACTGAACTGCATTATTTGGAGCAATTCCATCTCCATATGTCGCAGTCATCACAATAAGATTCTCTACATTAGAATAACTAGAATAATTGTTTAAAGTATCCAAAAAAACCTTTTCTCCATTTTTTAAAAATGCTTTAAATAATAGGATTGCAAACTTAAAAGTACTGCCCGTTTCAGAACCAACTAAAATAACAATTGTCGATTCGTTTTTAAGAAACGTATTTTTAAATTTCTCTTTGTTCTTTCTTCTTTCAAAAAATATTTTTGTTCCAGAATAAATAAAAAACAAAATAGAGAAACAACTTATAAATAATAATATTGACCAGACAACACTACCTTGTCCAGTATGTAATATATAACTTGTACTAAAGGCTTTTCCATAAAGATTCACTTTACTCTCTTCTAAAATACTTCCCGTATATTGATTCATTAATACTTCTTTTCCGGAAAGTTTTATTATATAATAATCATCTACCTCTTCAGAAAAGGGGAATTCTATACTTTCAACTTCCGAGAAAGAAATTTCTTGAAGTACAGCTTCTATTTTTTGTTTGGAATGTTCTCCCGAAATCTCAACTAATTTTTTTTGATTTTCGAATTCGGGCAATAATGAGAATTTTTCTAAAGACAAATAAACTCCAGACAAAGCAATGATTAAAATAGGAAACAAAGTTAGCTTACCTATATAAGAATGATAATAGGAATAAGAACCATCGTTGACTGTTTTTGAAAAAAAATGATACCATTTTTTTTGCCTCTTTATCAATAAAACAATTCCACTTCCAGCAATTAAAACAAGTAAAAAGGATGCAATCCCAACAAGTAACCTACCCGTAGACTTTAAAAACAAAGATCTGTGTAAATTAGTTGTAACATTAAAAACTTCGTGTCTAGCTTTCTGATTGCCTAGTTTAATAGCCGTATTCGGATTGATATAGATGTTTTCTAAAACGCCATCTTTGTTTACAGCAGATATAAAAACATTATCATAAGAGTCTACCTCTAAAGTATATGCCTCATCATATATCGATTTTATATTTTGCACAACATCTCCAAGAGTTAAATCCTCCATAGCATAATTATTATGTGCTTTTACGGAATCAAAAATGGGTTCTATGGCTAATATGCCTCCAGTTAAAGATGCAAGTAATAGAAAACAAAAAGAAGATATAGCCAAAGTTAAATGGCTATATCTCCAAATAGAAAAAATCATATTCTTAAAATTGAGGAATCAATCGAACATATCTAATATATCCTTTACCTGATATTTTACCTTGCATTACTCCTTCTGAAGTTAGTTCAATCTCAACATCATCTTTAAAGTACTCGTTGTTTTCCACGGATGTTTCAAACCTTAATTTATAGCCTTTATTAAATTTGTCATTACTTATTTCTAATCTGTTGATTGATCTATTTCCAGCTCCGACAGTGGCTCCAGTAATTCCATCAATATCATGTTTGTATTCCTTTTGGAATTTCCACCATTCATAAATATCAGAATACCATTTCTCATCATCTCCTTGTACATATAAGGTTTCAATATATTCCTCATTTTCATCAATTAACGATATGACTACATAAGCTCCTTCTCCAGAGTAATTTGCCATTTGAATCATGCATTTATATGCTGTTTTTTCTTCCTTTGATTGAAAACCTAATACAACAAAAAATACTAGGCATGCAATAATATATAACCAATTATTTTTAATTTTCATTTTTCAAAAATTCTATATTAATATTATTTAATTTCAACAATTCATTTTCTTTTGCCAATTCATAGGCAGTCTCTTCAAACTCTGTTTTAATATTTTTATCTGCACCAATAAAGAGCAAATATTTTAATATTTTTTCATCCGAACTAGTCATTGCAACCATATGAAGAGCAGTCAAACCATCTTCATTTTTGGCATTGACATCTACTGGAATATTTTCTAACATTTTCAATAAATTTATATCTCTTTTTTCTACTGCTAAATGTAAATAAGTACTGTTATCTTTTTGTTTTTTTGAAAAATCAACACCACTTGTTTTTAAAGCCTCAAATTTATTTCTAAAATTATTAGCTCTATCATTATTATAAGATTTAATCAAATAAGAACTTAAGTTATATCCATCAGTATCAACAACATTTATATCAGCTCCCTCTTTAATTAGGTATTGAACAATATGATGTGAATTTTTGGAAACAGCATTTGTTAAAGCCGAATTTCCTTCATTATTTTGATGATTTATATCTTTTGTTTTTGATCTTAGGTATTTAATAACCTCAATATTATTACGGCTAGAAGCATTCATCAATGCGTTATTTCCTCGAGCATCAGATATATCTGTAGGCACTCCTTTACTTTCAAAATACTCAATAGAAGCTACTTCTTTAGAACTAAATGCTAAGTTGTGAATTGCATTAACTCCTCTTTTATTAGTTATATTTACCTTTACTCCTTTTTCTTCTAAATACTTGAAATAAGCCAAAGAATTCGTTTTTCTTCTTGAGCCTTTACTAGCTACTAAGATTGCATTGTTACCTTTGCTGTCTACCAAATCTACAGCAATTCCTCTTGCTATTAATTTATCTTGAATTTTTTTATTTCCGCTACGCGCCGCATAATTAAAAACACCAGACCCTAAATTATCTAAATCATTAATGGAAAGTCCTTTATTCTCGAAATATTCTACCATTTCTAAATCCGTTAGAGAACCAATCAACAACAACAATGCATTGGCACCGTTCTCATTCAAATCATTCTTAACAGCCATTCCACTGGCGATACACAAATCGTAAATTTTCTTATTGGTTTGACCTGTAGTAGCAGCAAATGTTAAAACGGAATAATTATGTGAATCACGTATATCTAGGTTTGCACCATGATCTATTAAGTATTTCATCAATTCTACATTATTTTTACTAGCGGCCCAAAAAATATAAGTCCTCTTATGATGAGTCAGCTTATTAACGCTGTTTCCTTCCTTTTCTATAAGATATTCGATTGTACTATTAGAAGCTCCACCCTGAATTGCGTATACAACAGGATCAAAACCTCTTTCATTTAATTCGGAAATCGAATTTATTTTACTCATATTATTTTTGAGTTCTTCTATAGAAGGATTCTTTTCCCAAAACGGTTTCGTCAAAAACAAGTTATTCTGACCATGAAGCCAGCTACCTATACATAAGGTAATTACACATATATACTTTTTCATAAATTTATAATTTTTCATGAGTTAATTAATTTTCATTTAAAGATTCAATCATATTATTAGGTGTTTTTTCTGAACAATAATTGTTAGAGAAAAGGATATTTATATTAAATAGAAAAATTATTATATTTATTTAGACTTGTTTTAAATAAACTTTTTATATTTGCGACAAATATACATAGAATGGTTCTAAATAAAAATATAATATTGTTTTTTTTAATACTGCACATAACTATTAAATTGGCTTCACAAGAAGCATCAACTTCTACCAAAATTGATAGTATCACTACAAACATTTTAGAAGAGGTAATTGTGACTGGACAATACAATCCGCAATCGATAAAAAAATCAATTTATAATGTTACAGTTATCAACCGAGAACAAATAGATAATCAAGCCGCTAATAACTTAGCAGATCTTTTAAATTTCAACTTAAATCTTACTGTTATTCCAAATTCTCAAACGGGACAATCCAACATTTCATTTTTCGGTTTAGATTCACAATACTTTAATATCCTTATTGATAATATACCACTTGTAAGTGATACCGGATTAGGAAACAATATCGATTTAACACAGATAAATTTAGATGATATAGAAAGAATTGAAATTGTAGAAGGTTCTATGGGGGTAGAATACGGTGCAAATGCAGTTTCAGGTGTTATAAATATCATCACAAAAACCTCAATCGACAATAAATGGAGTATCCAACCCTCTATTCAAGAAGAAACAATAAGTGATGAATATGCATGGTTTGATAAAGGCAGGCATATACAGTCTTTAAATATTTCACATAATATTGATAAAAATTGGTATGCAAAAATCGGCTTTAACAGAAATCAATTTTCTGGGTTTTTCAATGACAAACAAGGTGGTAATTATTATGAGAACGATAGTTTAAGAGGTTATGATTGGCTACCAAAAACACAATTTAATACTAATGCCACAGTCTATTATAAAAAAAACAATATAAAAATCTTTAATAAAACAGATTATTTTACAGAGACCATAAATTTCTATAGCCAAACGGTGAGACCTAATATAAATGTTGAAGATCAAACAAGTAACCCTTCTTCTACGGATAAGATTTACACTACAGATAGGTTTATCAATAACTTAAATATTAATGGAAGGTTTAAAACCGGTACAAGCTATTCCTTTTCACTTTCTTACCAACAGCAAAAAAGATACTTAAATGAATTCAACTACTATATAATTACCAAACAAAAATCTGATGAAACAAATGAACTAAACCAATCTAGTCAAGCCTTTTTTTCTAAAGGAACATTAAATAATATTTTCTCTAACGAAAATTTAAAATTTCAACTCGGTTATGAGACAAGGTTTATTAGCGGTTTTAATTCTGAAGCTTCAGGTGCTATTAGTGAGATTGAAAAAACAAAATCACAGAATAACTATGCCTTATTCTCTTCGTTCGAATACTCAATCAATGAAAACTTTCTATTACGCCCTGGAATAAGATACGAGCATAATTCTAAATTTAAATCTAAATTCTTAGGCTCTTTAAGCTCACGATATAGTTTTAAAAAAGGGATTGAAATAAGAGCAAACATTGGAACTTCATATCGCACACCCAATTTTGAAGAACTGTACTATTATTTTGTTGACTCAAACCACAATATAACTGGAAACACAGAGCTTAAACCAGAAGTTGGATTCTCTGCAGCTATAAATATTAAAAAATATAGTTACTCTAATAATCTAACTTTTCTTAATTCTATTAAATTTAATTATATAGATATTAAAGATAAAATTGATTTGGCAATTGTAACCCCTAATCCCCTAGAATACCAATACGTCAATATAAATGCGTATCAATTAGTCGGACTTACAACTGAAAACTCAATAAAATCTAAAAATTGGACTTTTAAATTTGGAGCTACTTTACAAGGGATTTCAAGGATTTCAAACGATCAGGTTAATGCCGACAATGACTTCCTATATGCTTACCAGATAAACACCAATGCAACGTACTTTTTTGAAAAACTAAAAACTTCTTGTACACTATTATTAAAACACAATGGAGAACAAGCAGACTATATTGCCTCTGGTACAGATGCTGAGGGAAATAGCATTTTTATCTTAGCTAAAACCGAACCATACACCTGGCTAGACGCCTCTATAAAAAGGAGTTTTTCAGAAAACACTGTACAAGTGACCCTTGGTGCAAGAAATATTTTAGATGTCACATCTATAAATATCACTAATTCTTCACAAGGAACTACACATTCTTCAGACTACAGTTCAATGCTGTTAGGCTACGGAAGATCTTATTATTTAAAACTATTATTTAACATTAATTATTAAAACACCCAACATGACAAACAAATTTATCACCTTAATTTTATGTGTTTTAGCTTTCTCAAGCTGTAAAACCGACGATGACCCATCTGATTTATTAGAAATAGTAATTTCAGGAGCTAGTATCAACCCAGAAGTAGGAGGTCCCAACGAACCTAATCAAGTTTATGTAGACCTAAGTACAGCAACAAGTACAGTTATAAAAAGAGATACTTGGGATCTTGGTTTTTATAATGATTCTGATTTTAAAGTAATTCTTAATGGTTCAATTTTTATGGCAGCAGCAGAACTTGACGAAACTGATATAGATGCTGTAACTGAAGAAAGTGTTGAATCTCTAAAAGATCTCGTTGCCGTGGGTACTTTTACAGATTCAAATATGATTTATATTGACGCTCCAGATGGAGACATGGATACTACAGCCATTGCTGAAATCTCTTCTATTGACACCAATAATAAAGTATATTTAGTAAACCTTGGCTATAAAGTAGGAACTGAAACTGCCAGTACAGGAACGGTAGAAATTTCTGGAAATGAAAGAGGTTGGATGAAAATTAGAGTTTTAAGAACTGAAGACGGATACCAATTACAATATGCATCTGTTGAATCAACTTCACATAAAGAAGTGAATATTTCTAAAAATGAAGCCTATAATTTCACTTTTTTTAGCTTTGATACAGAATCTATAGTAGATGTTGAACCGATAAAAACTGATTGGGATTTAAACTTTACAGTATTTACAAATGAAATACCAGGTTATGGATCTTATGGTTATTCTGATTTTGTTGTAAACAACACTCTTAGAGACGTGGTAATCTACATGATAGATACTGATGAAGAAAACACATTATCTTATGAAGATTTTTCCTTTGGTGATATAGATGAGTCTAGCTTTACACAAGATAGAAGGTCTATTGGTAGCTCTTGGAGGAATGGTGGTGGTCCCAGTACTTTCCCTTCTATAAAAGACAATATTTTTTATATTTTAAAAGACACTGGTGATAATTTATACAAAGTGAAATTTATTGCTTTGACTAATGACGCTGCAGAACGAGGATACCCAGAGTTTGTTTACAAACTTCTAGAATAAAAGATATAAATCAACTGAGTTAGTCATTTAGTTTCTGTATCTTAGTGTCCTTAAATATAACAGATATGGATGTTTTTCAAGGTCAAAATATACTGAGTTTTATAAAAGAACTACCAAATGATGAAGCTTGTAAGGCTTATTTAGCCAAAATAA
>NZ_JBAHZZ010000066.1:0-12006 GCF_037132785.1 Flavicella sp.
TTTGAATCATAGCTTCTACCTTGTTTTCCTTGCTCTTTTCCTCCCACTGTAAATTCATCTACATGTACAATTTTTGATAGTGGATATTTCTGACTTCTTTCCATGGATTTACGAACTTTTTGCATAAAATACCAAGCAGTTTCTTGACGAATACTAAATCGTTTTCCCATTTGAATACTAGAAATACTTTTGCTAGTTGTACTCATTTCAAAAACCACACAAAAAGCCTTTTGTAATCCGAATTTTACTTTATGAAATAAGGTGTTTGCAGTTGCACTTTCAACATGATCACACCCATAACAATGATAATTATAGCCTGATTTTTCACAACCTTTTGTGCCACAACATTTACTACAGATAAAACCTTCAGACCATTTTATTTTGGACAAATAAGCTTTACAAGCTTCATCATTTGGCAGTTCTTTTATAAAACTCAGTATATTTTGATTTTGAAAAACATCCATATCTGTTATATTTAATGACACTAAGATACAGAAATTAAATGACTAACTCAGTAACATTTAAATGATGCCTTAAATTAGTTTCTCTTGGTTCAATTACTTAAAGTAATAAGTCTCGATTTACAATGTCCAGAGCGGTTCGTAGATGAAGTCATCTAGATATCGTCAAAATCGATAGCGATTTTAGCTGTTGTTGGGTGTGCTTGACAGGTTAAGACAAGTCCTTCTTCAATTTCAGAATCGGTTAAAATACTGTTTGAGCTCATGATAGCATGTCCTTCAGTAACTTTCCCCATACAACTACTACAAACCCCTCCTTGGCAGGAGTAAGGAGCATCTATATTGTGGCGTAAAGTAGCAGCTAAAATAGTGTCTTTTTGGTCCATCGTAAAAGTAGTTTCCTCATCGTCAACTAATACAGTGATTTCAGAAATTCCATCAGCAGAGCTCACGTCTTTTGTGTCGGAAGAAGAAACAAATAATTCGTAATTGATATTTTTTTTTAGAAACCCATCTTCCGTAAGTGTATTGCTAACTACGTTGATCATTTCTTCAGGGCCACAGATAAATACCTCGTCAAAATTCAAATGATTGAATTTTTCTCTTACGATATAACGGGTTGCTTTTTTGTCAATTCTTCCAGAGATGGTTCCTGTGTTTTTTTCTTGCGTAAAGGCGTATTTGATGTTAAACCTCGCAATAAATTTATTTGCCAAGGCATCTAGTTCACTCTTAAAGATGGTGCTTTCAGAGGTTTTATTACCATAAATTAATGTAAATGTAGATTTTGGTTCATTTTCTAAAACCGTTTTTACCATGGAAAGCACAGGTGTAATTCCACTACCAGCAACAAAGGCTAGGTAGTTTTTTAGTTGATTGCTGTTTGTGTTTAAAATAAAATGCCCTTCAGGTGGAGCTACTTCAACCGTGTCACTTGCCGATAAATGTTTACATGCATAATTAGAAAACTTTCCATTTACAATTGCTTTAACCGCTATTTTTAATTCTCCACTTTTTTCAGAAGAACAGATAGAGTAAGCTCTTTTTAGCACCTCACCATCAATAGTAGTACGAACAGTAACATACTGTCCTGCCGTAAAAGCGTAAAACTTTTTTAAATCCTCAGGAATATTAAAAAGTATAGATACAGCAGTATCTGTTTCTTTAACAATTTCTTTTATAGCTAATGTATGAAAATGAGGCATAAGTAATTTGATATATATATGCAAAAATAAGAAACTTATTAGAAGAGCTTAAAGGAATTAAGAAAAAACACCTTTAAAATTTAAATTAGCAAATGTTACTTTATCAAAACTATTTAATTATGTATCTTTAATCATGATAAAGGAAAGTAATTGATGAAACAAACAAAACAAACTTTGGAACAGATTTTAGGGATTCAACACCCTATTATTGTTGCGCCTATGTTTTTGATCTCTAATGTAGAAATGGTTATAGCAGCAATGCAAAAGAATGTGGCTGGTTGTATTCCTGCATTAAATTATAGGACCCCAGAAAAACTGAAAGAAGCGATTCAACAATTACAAAAAGCCAAAACGGATAAGGGAGCTTTTGGAATTAATATTATTGTAAATAAATCAAACCTTAAATACAAAGAGCAATTGAAAGTTTGCTGTGAAGAAGGTGTCGATTTTATTATTACTTCTTTAGGAGAGCCTAAAGAGATTATTGTAGCAGCTCATAAAAAAGGAATAAAAGTTTTTTGTGATGTTGTTAATTTAAAACATGGCTTAAAAGTTGCTAGTTTTGGTTGTGATGCTTTGATTGCTGTTAATAATATGGCAGGAGGGCATCGAGGAGACATTGGGGCAGAGGAATTAATTACTCTGCTAAATCAATATTGTGGATTGCCTGTTATATCTGCGGGAGGGATTGGTACTAAAGAAGAGTTAGAAAAAGTATTGTATTATGGAGCTATTGGAGTTTCTATCGGCAGCCCATTTATTGCTTCAAAAGAAGCTAATATTTCCAAAGAATATAAACAGGCCTGTGTAGATTATGGGGCAAAGGATATAGTCGTTACTCAGAAGATATCGGGCACGCCTTGTACAGTGATCAACACCTCTTACGTGAAAAAAACTGGGACCAAAGAGACATGGATAGAATGTTTGTTAAATAGAAACAAACGATTGAAAAAACGGATAAAATTATTGCGTTATAAAAAAGGAACAAACGATGTTCAAAATGCTGCGACTACGGCAACTTATAAAACAGTTTGGGTTGCAGGACCTTCAATTGAACACACAAAAAAAATTGAATCTGTAAAAAGTATTATAGATCGTTTTATATAAAAAGAATGTTATTTTAAATTAGAGAGTGTAATTATGAAACAAAAATTCTTACAAATAACTCGTTGATTTTTTTTGTTTCGTGTGGTGACCTCTAATCTTTACAGTGTTTTTTTAATTTTATATTTTTCTTTTTTACGCAATAAATATTTTCAGTAATATTATTTGTAATTTCACGTTATTAAACAAGTGTTCATATTAGCTGATTCATCGAAATATTCTAATAATTGTATAAAATTTCCATTTTTTCCCTTTCACTTACTACTGTTGTGCTTCTTCTATTTGGTTGTAGTACTAAAAAAAATGCACTTATCAACAGGAAGTATCATGCCATAATCACAGAATACAATATTTTGTATAATGGGAACATTGCTTTTCAAAAAGGTTTGGACGAAATTAACGAACTGTATGAAGATAATTATTGGGAAGTATTACCGATAGAACCAATAAAATTAGCTAAAGAGCAACTTGAGATTCCAGATTACAAGAAAAAGGAGAAGGAATCAAAAAATAAAGAAGGAGAGGAAGAAGAAGAAGAAGAAAATTTAACGTTTTTTGAATTAGCCGAAGAAAAAGCAGTCAAAGCAGTTCAGAAACACTCCATGAAAATTGGAGGTAAAGAGAGGAATAGTAAAATTGATAAGGCTTTTCTTTTATTAGGGAAGTCGAGATATTATACAAGTAGATTTGTTCCTGCAATAGAGGCGTTTAATTACGTAATAAAAAATTATCCTGAAGCAGACCTTATCGATCAAACGATTATATGGAAATCCAAGACCAGTATAAGAATGCGAAATGAAATTGTTGCAATTGAAGAGTTGGAACTGTATTTGGAAAATGACAAAATAGAAGAAAAAAATCTCGAAGATGCCTATATAACAATGGCACTAGCGTATAAGCAGATGGATAGTACAGAAGTGGTGATAAAACACCTTCATAAAGCTGTGGAATTAAGTGTGGATCCTGTCAAAAAATCGAGAAATTTATTTATTCTTGGTCAGTTGTATCGTCAAGAGGATAATTTAAATAATTCGCAAATAGCATTTCAAGAGATTATTGATTTTAAAAGGGCTCCCTATAAGTATAAGGTGCGTGCTGAAATTGAAAAGGTGAAAAATTTTCAATTAGGAGAAGTTCCAAAGGAAGCGATTTCACAGTTAGAAAAACTGATTGAAATTCGTGAAAACAGACCATATTTAGGTGAATTGTATTATCATTTGGCTTTATTGCAAAATCAAAGAGGAGAAAAAGAAATAGCTTTGATTAATTTCCAAAATTCAGTCCACGCAAAACAATCAAAAAAATTTCAAAAGGGACTTTCTTATGAAGCATCTGGGGATATTTATTTTCAATCCACAGATTATTTTTTAGCAAGTAGTTACTATGATAGTGTTTTACAAGTTTCAGGAGATTTAGACACAAAAAGAATTCGAAAATTAAGAAGAAAGAAACAGGGTTTAGAGTCTGTGTTGGTTTTTGAAGAGGTGATTCAAAGAAATGACAGTATTTGGAATATATTGTCGATGGATAAAAATGAACAAACTATACATTTCGAAAATTATATCGAAGAATTAAAAATAAAAGATAAAGAAGCCAAGCAGAAAGCGAAATTTTTAGAAGATCTTAGAAAATATGAAGAATTTGGTTTTGCAAGTGCTCGGACAACTGTGAACTCTTCAGGAAGTAAAGGGCAGTGGTATTTTTATAATGATCAATCAGTGAGTTTTGGGATTCAGGATTTTAAAAGGATTTGGGGCTCCAGAAAATTGGCCGATAATTGGAGATGGTCTGATAAAATAGAAATTAGGAATGAAGAAAAAGAGGATGAGACAGTTCAAGAAAAGGAAGTAGAAGAAGAGGTTCGAAAAGAATATCAGGTAGCTTATTATTTAGATCAATTGCCAACGACTTTAAGAGGAATTGATAGTGTCTCAAATTTAAGAAATAGCACTTATTACAAGTTAGGACTTATATACAAGGAGCAATTTCAAGAATATGAATTAGCAGCAACAACTTTGGAGACCTTGATAGAGATATTACCAGACGATAAATTAGTACTTGGAACCAATTACCATCTTTTTAGAATATTTGAAGCGATGGGTAATGTTGTTAAGGCAGATTATTACAGTAGTGTTGTTGTAAGGAAATTTCCTAATTCTGTCTTTGCTCAAAAAATATTAAACCCAGATAAGCTGGTCGATAATTCAAGTGATATGACCCCGGAAGGTCGTTATCGAGAGATTTATAACATGTATAAATCTGAGGACTATTTAAAAACTATTAATAATATTTCAAAAGCATTACGTACCTTTGAAGGGATGCCTATAGTTCCTAAATTGGAACTATTAAAAGCCTATGCATTAGCAAAAACGGAAGGCGAAAAAGCTTTTTGGGATGCGTTGGATTATATAGTATTGAATTACTCAAATACTGCAGAAGGTAAAAAAGCGAAAGAGCTAATGGTTAAATTGAAATAAAAGAGCCCAAATAATATGTTTAAAGAAAAAAAAATGAAAGAAAGTCCAGTTTTAGAAAGAAATGTAATAGGTAAGAAAACATCTATTGTAGGAGAGATCAATTCGGAAGGTGATTTTAGGATTGATGGTTTTCTAGAGGGCAGTATTCGTGCAGAAGGAAGGGTGATCATTGGTAAAGAAGGAAAAGTAAAAGGATTGATTGAATGTATGAATGCAGATATTGAAGGTGCCGTTTCTGGGAATATTTCTGTGAGCGACATGTTGACTTTAAAATCGACAGCCGTGATTCATGGTGATGTTATTATTGGTAAATTAACGGTTGAGCCAGGAGCATCGTTTAATGCTACTTGTGGTATGAAGGGTATGGTAAAAGAATTAAAGGAAGATGGCTCTAAGAAAATCAAAGAAAAAACAGCTTAATAAGTTTTTACGATTTACAGGAATTGGGATACAGCTAGGAGGTAGCATTTATATATTTTCTTATATAGGTAAAAAATTAGATGCATATTTTGGTTTTGAAAAAGTAATCACACTTTCTTTGGTGTTATTTGCATTTGTTGTAACGATGTATAGTATTATACAACAACTAAAAAAAATGGAAGACGAATAGTAACAATGTCAAAAAAAATAGCTCTATTTTCTGTTAGACTGATAGTTTTAATGTCAGTAATTTTCTATATTCATACCAATTTGTTGAGTTATAATGGATATTTGGCCTATGATAATATGATCATTGAAGGGTATTATGTCAATGTGATTTTGGCTATTATTATTGTTTCATTTTTGACTTTTTTAAAGAAAAAATACAACGATCAATTAGGCTTTTTATTTATGGCTGGCAGTATGTTGAAATTCGCTGTGTTTTTTGTTTTTTTTTTACCACATTTTAGGGCTGATGGTGAAATTTCTCGTTTAGAGTTTTTGTCTTTCTTTGTCCCCTATGTTTTTTGCTTGTTGCTAGAGACTTTGGGTGTTGTGAGGGTCTTAAATCCTTCAAAAAAAGAACCCTAATTATATAAAAAATATTAGGCTAAAAATAATCTTAAAATTAATTTTTAAGTTAAATATAAAAATATATCTTAGCCTCGTTTTAAGACACGTTTATTTACAGATTATGCGAAGAGATTTTTTAATCAAAAAGATTACGTTTTTATTGTTTTTAATTTCGTTTGTTTCGATGGCTCAACACCACGAAAATGAACAGGCGAAACATTCAACAGATAAAATCGAAGAAGCTAGTTCTTCATTGAAGAGTGAAATCAAAAAATTCATCAATCATCACTTATTAGACTCTCACGGTTTTGGCTTGTTTTCTTACGAAGACGAAAGTGGTAAGAAAATTCATGTTGGAGCTCCATTACCAGTTATTCTATATGATAAAGAATCTGGATTGAATGTGTTTTCTTCTTCGAAATTTAATCATGGAGAAACAGTAGCTGAAAATAATGGAAATTATTTTAAACTTTATCACGGAAAAGTGTATAAAACAGATGCAGCTGGAACAATTTCTTATGACGAAGACAAGCACGCAATAAATACAAAACCTTTCGATTTTTCAATTACAAAAAATGTCGCTTTTATCTTTTTGGTTGGTTTGTTGATGTTCTTAGTCTTTACAAAAATGGCAAAGAATTATAAAACAAATGCATTACCTAAAGGGGTGGGGCGTTTGTTAGAACCAATTATATTGTATGTAAGAGACGAGATTGCAATTCCAAATATTGGACACAAACATTATAGAAGATATATGAGTTATTTATTGACGGTATTTTTCTTTGTTTGGATTGTTAATTTACTTGGGTTAACACCTATTGGAATTAACGTAACAAATAATATTGCGGTTACTTTATCATTGTCATTATTTACTTATTTTTTGACAACATTCACGGCAAACAAAAATTATTGGAAACATATTTTTTGGATGCCTGGAGTGCCAACACCGATGAAATTTATACTAGCTCCTATCGAATTGTTAGGGACAATAATTAAACCCTTCTCATTAATGATTCGTTTGTATGCAAATATTACAGCAGGTCATATTGTATTGATGAGTATTATTGGAATGATGTTCATCTTTAAAAGTTGGATTGGTAGTCCATTGTCTTTTGGATTGGCATTTGCATTATCACTATTAGAATTATTGGTAGCAGCGCTACAAGCTTATATTTTCACTATGTTATCTGCATTGTACTTCGGTTCAGCTGTAGAAGAACATAATGAGCACTAAACTAGAATGTTTAATAATTAAAATTAATATCATGGAAGGATTAAATTACATTGGAGCAGGATTGATCGTAATCGGTGCAGGTGTTGGAATTGGAAGAATTGGTGGTTCAGCAATGGACGCTATCGCAAGACAGCCAGAAGCTTCAGGAAAGATTCAAACTGCTATGTTGATTGCAGCGGCATTAATCGAGGGAATCGGTTTCGCAGCTTTATTCGCAGCATAAGACAAAACAAAACAATAGCTACAACGGTTGGTTGTAGCTATTGTTTATCCTTAAAAAACTAATTAAAACACAAAACGCACAATGGAAAAATTATTAGAACAATTTTCATTAGGTTTATTTTTCTGGCAGTCACTATTGTTTGTAGGATTGGTTCTTTTGTTAAAGAAATTTGCATGGAAACCAATTTTAGAAGCGGTTAATGACAGAGAAGAGGGAATTAAAAAAGCATTAGAATCTGCTGAGTCAGCAAAGAAAGAAATGCAATCTTTGAATGCTGACAATGAAAGAATTTTAAAAGAAGCGAGAGCTGAAAGAGATTCTTTATTAAAAGATGCAAGAGAGATTAAAGATAAAATTATTTCCGAAGCTAAAGGAGAGGCTCAAGAACAGGCTATTGTAATTATCAATGCTGCAAAAGCTGCTATTGAAGTAGAAAAGCAGTCTGCAATTGCTGAATTAAAAACTCAAGTTGCTCATTTATCTATTGAAATTGCTGAAAAAGTAGTGATGAAAGAATTGTCTGCTAAAGAAGATCAATTAGCATTGGTTGATAAAATGCTAAAAGACGTTACTTTAAACTAATCATAATATGAAAGGAACTAGAGCAGCACTAAGATATGCAAAAGCAGTATTAAATCTAGCTAAAGAAACTCAGAATGAAACAGAGGTAAACAGCTCTATGTTGTTAATTGCTGAAACAATTTCTGAGAGTGAAGAACTTGCTCTTGTATTAGGAAGTCCAATAGTCAAAGTAGATGATAAAATCAAAGCTTTAAATGCTATATTTTCTGAAGCTGTCGATCAAATCACTTTGGGGCTTATTGGTTTACTAGGACAAAATAAAAGATTACCATTATTGGTAGTCGTTGCAAAGCAGTATTTAATTTTGTTTGACCATGACAAACTAATTGATGTTGCTAAAGTAACAACGGCTGTTCCATTAACGACAGCATTGAATACAAAAATATTGGCTAAAATAAAAGAACTTACAGGACATGATGCTACAATAGAAAATGTTGTAAATCCTGATATATTAGGTGGGTTTATTTTACGTGTTGGAGATATACAATACGACTCGAGTATTTCAAATAATTTTAACGAATTGAAAAGACAATTTGACAATCGTCATTTTGTTTCAAAAATTTAATTATACATCAAAATAATTCAAGATGGCACAAATTAAAGCAGCTGAAGTTACAGCAATCTTAAAAGAACAATTGTCAAACTTTAAAGCTTCTGCTTCATTGAGTGAAGTTGGGACGGTTTTACAAGTAGGAGATGGTATTGCACGTGTATACGGTCTAGCTAATGTACAATATGGTGAATTAGTTCAGTTTGAATCTGGATTAGAAGGTATGGTATTGAACTTAGAGGAAGATAATGTTGGAGTTATACTTTTAGGTCCATCCATTTCTGTTGTTGAAGGATCTATCGTAAAACGTACTGAGCGTATTGCATCTTTACAAGTAGGGGAAGGTATTGTTGGACGTGTTGTAGATACCTTAGGAAATCCAATCGACGGTAAAGGACCTATTGAAGGAGAAACTTTTGAAATGCCATTAGAGCGTAAAGCACCTGGAGTTATATTTAGAGAGCCTGTTACTGAACCATTGCAAACTGGTATTAAATCTATTGACGCAATGATTCCTATAGGACGTGGACAACGTGAGTTAATCATTGGTGACCGTCAAACTGGTAAATCTACGGTTGCCATAGATACTATTTTGAATCAAAAAGAATTCTACGAAGCAGGGAATCCTGTATATTGTATTTATGTGGCAATTGGACAAAAAGCATCAACTGTTGCAGGTATTGTTAACTTATTAGAAGAAAAAGGCGCATTGGCTTATACTACTGTAGTAGCTGCAAATGCTTCTGATCCTGCTCCAATGCAGGTATATGCTCCATTTGCAGGTGCAGCAATTGGAGAATATTTTAGAGATACTGGTAGACCAGCATTGATCGTTTATGATGATTTATCTAAACAAGCAGTTGCTTACCGTGAGATATCTTTATTATTAAGAAGACCACCAGGGCGTGAGGCTTATCCAGGAGATGTATTCTTCTTGCACTCTAGATTGTTAGAGCGAGCAGCAAAAGTGATCAACAACGACCCTATTGCTACTAAAATGAATGATATACCGCCGTCATTAGTTGGTAAAATTAAAGGTGGAGGTTCATTAACTGCATTGCCAATTATTGAAACTCAAGCAGGAGATGTATCAGCATATATTCCTACAAATGTGATTTCGATTACTGATGGACAAATTTTCTTAGACGGAGATTTATTCAATTCAGGTGTGCGTCCAGCAATTAACGTTGGTATTTCTGTGTCTCGTGTAGGAGGATCAGCTCAGATTAAATCTATGAAAAAAGTATCTGGAACTTTAAAATTAGATCAAGCTCAATATCGTGAGTTAGAGGCTTTCGCTAAGTTTGGTTCTGATTTAGATGCAGCTACAATGAACGTTATTTCTAAAGGACAACGTAATGTTGAAATTTTGAAACAAGCACAAAATGACCCTTATACGGTTGAAGATCAGATAGCAATTATTTATGCAGGTTCTAAAAACTTGTTAAAAAGTGTTCCTGTAAATAAAGTTAAAGAATTTGAATCTGATTTTATTTCTTACTTAAATGCTAAGCATAAAGACACCTTAGAATCATTGAAATCAGGGAAATTAGAACAAGCATCTTTAGATGTATTAGAGGCTGCTGCTGCTGAAATTTCAGCAAAATACGCATCATAAATAATATAAATGTATAAAGTACAGAGTGTTCAACTTTGTACTTATATATTAATACCATAAGATAATGGCAAACTTAAAAGAAATTAGAAACAGAATTGCATCTATTGGTTCGACGATGAAAATCACGAAGGCAATGAAGATGGTTTCTGCTGCTAAATTGAAAAAAGCACAAGACGCAATTACTGCAATGCGTCCTTACTCTAATAAGCTTACTGAATTGTTGCAAAACTTAAGCGCTACATTAGATGCTGATTCAGGTGGTGTTTATTCTGAGCAAAGATCAGTTTCTAAAGTGTTATTAGTTGTAGTTACTTCTAATAGGGGTTTGTGTGGAGCTTTTAACAACTCTATCATAAAAAAAACTCGAAAAGTTGTTGCTGAACAGTATCAAGGTAAACAAGTAGACTTATTAACTATTGGTAAAAAAGGAAATGATATTTTAAGCAAGGAGTTCACTGTGATTGATAATCAAAGTGAAGTTTTTGATGATTTGACTTTTGAAAATGTAGCTGTAATTGCTGGGAACCTCATGCTTTTATTTAAGGAAGGTGCTTACGATAAAATAGAAGTTGTTTATAATAACTTTAAAAATGCCGCTACTCAAATTGTAATGGTAGAACAGTTTTTACCGATCAAACCAGTTGCGTCTGATGTAAATGGTTCTTCAGATTATATTTTTGAGCCTCAAAAATCAGAAATTATTTCTGCGTTGATTCCAAAATCTTTAAAAACACAATTGTTTAAAGCATTACGTGATTCATTTGCTTCTGAACACGGAGCTCGTATGACTGCGATGCATAAAGCAACAGACAATGCAAATGATTTAAGAAATGATTTAAAATTAACATATAACAAAGCACGTCAAGCTGCTATTACTAATGAAATATTAGAAATTGTTGGTGGTGCTGAAGCTTTAAAAGGATAACAGTGTAAAATTAATTTTTTAAAAGCTCTTGAGGTATCTCAAAGAGCTTTTTGTTGGATTAAAACTAGGATTTTTACAAATCCAAGATACTAATGCCATTTTAACATTCAAATGACGCATTAAATTCGTTTCTACTTCTTTTATATTTCAATATAAAATAGAACCGTAACCTAGGCTAATGCTTATATTTTTTTTGAGTTAGTCATTTAGTTTCTGTGTCTTAGTGTCATTAAATATAACAGATATGGATGTTTTTCAAGGTCAAAATATACTGAGTTTTATAAAAGAACTGCCAAATGATGAAGCTTGTAAGGCTTATTTAGTCAAAATAAAATGGCAAGATGGGTTTACTTGTATAAAATGTGGACAGACCAACCTCCATTCAATAACTTAACGCAACAAATCTAAATTTATAGATTTGTAAAATGGCAGTAAAAAAACATAGACGACTTACTCGTAAAGAAAGAGTATAAATTGAGACTCTTTTAGATGAAAAAAAAATCAAAATCCTACATTGCTAAAACTCTAAATAGAGCGCGTTCAACAATTAGCAGAGCAGTTAATAAATGGGTTAAAAAAAAGACAGATAAATACGATGCAGACCTAGCACATTGGTGTGTGAAACAAGATTATT
>NZ_JBAHZZ010000037.1:0-12509 GCF_037132785.1 Flavicella sp.
TAAATCACAAATGCTATCTGCAAAAGTAGGTGTTATTTGTAGTTTCATGGCTTGAATATACATCTTAATAAGCTAACAAACAATGATTTATATCCTAAGTTTGGATGTTTGTTTTTGTCATGTACCTTGCAACGGTCTTACACCGTTTAAATATAAAATTGGTGTAGTTTTTATAAAAACAAAAAAGTCTACACGAAAGTGTAGACTTTTTAAATCTTGGTGGGCAATGAGGGATTCGAACCCCCGACCCCCTCGGTGTAAACGAGGTGCTCTGAACCAACTGAGCTAATTGCCCTTAGCGGTGGCAAATATAACATCTATATTCAATGCCACCAAACTTTTATTTAAATTTATTCTAATATTTCTGCTATAACAAAAGTACTTCCTCCAACATAAATAACATCATCAAAACTTGCGTTTTCTTTAGCGGACTTATACGCCTGACTTGCAGAATCAAATGCATTGCCAAACAATCCAAAATGCTCCGCACTCTTCTTCAACACACCTACTTCTAAACCTCTTCCTAAATTTGGTTTGCAAAAATAATATCTAGCATTGTTTGGAAATAACGGTAATACCGAATCTAAATCTTTATCATTCACCATCCCTAAAACAATATGTAACTGTTTGTACTCTTCATTAAGTAATTGTCGCATCGTATATATCAATCCTTCTTTGTTATGTGCCGTATCACAAATTGTCTTAGGAGCTTCACTTAATACTTGCCAGCGGCCTAATAACCTTGTGTTTTTCACCACATTCATCAAACCAATTGTAATACAAGATTTATTGATTATATAACCATTGTCCTCCAAAACATTTAAAGTTTGTAATACTGACTTGATATTGTGTTTCTGATAACTACCTTGTAAATCGGAAAAATAATCACCTTTAATCAAATCGGAAGCTAAAAACACTGGAGCGTTTTTTTGTTTTGCAATATCGGCAAATACAGGATAAGTCTCTTGTTGAAATTCACCTATCACAACAGGTATGTTTTCTTTAATAATTCCACCTTTTTCAAAAGCTATTTTCTCCAAAGTATCACCCAAAAATTGAACATGGTCCAAACCTATATTAGTAATTAAGGAAACCTCCGGTTTGATAATATTCGTTGAATCTAACCTTCCTCCTAGTCCAACTTCTATGATTGCAAAATCAACTTTTACGTCACTAAAATAATCAAAAGCCAAACCGACAGTCATTTCAAAGAAAGATAAATAATTTTTTTCAAAAAAACATTTATTTTCATCTATAAAACGGACTACTTTTTCTTCTGGAATTTCCTTTCCATTTACTTTGATTCGTTCTCTAAAATCAACCAAGTGTGGCGAAGTATACAAACCTACTTTATATCCGGCCTCTTGCAATACAGAAGCCAGCATATGACTGCATGATCCTTTTCCGTTTGTACCAGCAACATGTATCGACTTAAAATTATTCTCAGGATTTCCAATTTTATCAACCAAGAGCCAAGTATTAGATAAATCTTTTTTATAGGCAGCAGCCCCTTGCCTTTGGTACATAGGTAACTGAACAAACATCCAGTCTAAAGTTTCTTGATAATTCATAGTCTAAGTAGTATTCGAAAAAGAATTTATTCCGACAACGAAAAACGATATATTATACGTCCTACCTGCCTAGAAGGAGCTTCGCTATCAGCGTTCCACTTTGTTCTTAAAGCGGCATCTTTCGCTGGTTTTAATAAACACGGAGATGTATTTGTACTTCCCTTAACCCCTGCAATTGCTTTGATTACTTTTCCTGATTTATCCACTTCAATACGAACAACCACGATTCCTTCTTCATTGCAATCTGGTTTAATTATAGGTCGAGACAAAGGTGATCTTCCTGATAGATTGTAATTGCCATCACCTCCAGAGCCAGCATTTCCATAATATTTAGATGAATTAGGGTCTCCCAACTCATTTCCTTTTAAGCCAGTTGTATCATCATCTCCTTCGCCTGTAGAAATATCTCCATCAGATTTGTTTCCATTTAATAAATTAGACAAAGCATTTTGAGTTTCTTCGGAGGGCTTCGGAGCTTCTTCAACCACAGGTTTCTCAATTTCTTTAGGTTTCTTTTGAGGTTTTGGAGTCACTTTTTTTACGACCTCCTTCTTTTGAATCACAGGAGCTTCTTCGCTGTTTTGAGTGACTACGTCTTCTATAACTTCTTTTTCTAGAGTTTCTTGCTGTTTTGTTACTTCTTGTTTTGGTTGTGCAGGCTCTGGCGAAGATTTAATAGTTTCTTGTACTATAGGCGGACCGCTCCCAATATCAGATGTTCCGAAATTAATTGCAATTCCATATTCTTCTGGAGGATCTACATATTTCATTCCAAAAAACAACATCAACATCAATATTGATGTCATAAACACAATCGTAATTACAGCTGATTTCCGTTGATGGTTTGTTTTTAGATATTTCATAATACACTACATGCCTTTAACAGCAAGTATCATTTTAATCTTATTACGATTTGCTATATCAATAACATGCATAATTTTTTTATAAGCCACATCTTGATCACCTCTAATAATTAGAGTTTTTGATTGCGAACTAGCAAATTGTGTTTTTATTACGCTTTCCAAATTATTTTCGGAAACCTCATTACCGTCGATATAAAACTTTGACTCTTTTGTGATAGAAACAGCAATAGAACCTTTGTTCTCTGTTTTACCTCCAGCTTTTGGCAACAGTACATCAATAGCGTTTACGGTTACCAAAGTAGATGTCAACATAAAAAATATGAGTAGCAAAAAAACAATATCAGTCATTGAAGACATATTAAAACTTGGATCTACCTTATTTCTACCTCGTATATTCATATGCTATTTTTATACTGGTTCATTTAAAAGGTCCAAAAACTCAACTGTCTTTGCCTCCATTTGATACACTACTTTATCTGTTTTAACCACTAAATGATTATATGTTATATAGGAAATAATCCCAACGATCAAACCGGCTACCGTAGTAGTCATTGCAGTATACAAACCATCTGACAGTAGCTTAATATCAATCTGCCCACCTGCATTTGCAATTTCATGAATAGAAATAATCATTCCAATAACCGTTCCCAAAAACCCAATCATTGGAGCAGCTCCTGCAATGGTAGCTACCACACTTACATTGGTTTCTAATTTATAGATTTCTAATTTTCCTGCATTTTCAATTGCAGTATTTATATCTTCTAAAGGTTTGCCTATCCTAGATATTCCAGTTCCGATTAAACTTGCTACAGAAGTTTCTACATTTGCACATAAAGATTTCGCAGCCTCTAAATTACCACTAGCTATATGATCTTTAATTTGGTTCATAAAATCTTTATCTATTTTACTTGCTGCTTTTATAGCAAAAAAACGTTCAAAATAGATATATAAAGAAACGGCTAATAAAACCAATAAAATTGCGATAATTATTTGACCTCCAATCCCTCCCTCCATAACTAACTTATAGATAGACAAGGTTTTTTCCTCTGAAACGATTTCATCTGTGTTGACGATAGCTTCTTGAAACAGTGATAACATATTAAAAATATTTTTGTTAAGTCTTATAAAAAACGAAAATACGAATAGTAAATTGTATTTAATTTAATTAATTCAGAAATATTTACTTCCGCTGTTATTTATATCAAAAAAGGAGCCATTCATATGAATGGCTCCTTTTTTTTGAGTAAACGTAAATTACAATACCAAGTTCACCATAATATATCCAACACCTCCTAATACGATTGTATAAGGAAATGCCATTTTAACCATTGTTCCGTATGACAAATTAATCAATGGAGCTAAGGATGATGTTAACAAGAATAAAAAAGCAGCTTGTCCGTTTGGAGTTGCAACACTTGGTAAATTTGTTCCTGTATTAATTGCGATAGCCAATTTTTCAAAATGTTCTCTAGAAATTTGACCAGATTCAAATGCTGCCTGAACTTCACCAATATATACTGTTGCTACAAATACATTATCACTAATTGCAGACAGAACACCATTTGCTAAATAAAACAAACTCGGTTGAGATTCTGGATCTTGCTGCAATGCCCAATTGATAATTGGAGTAAACAAATGCTGATCATGAATCATCGCTACAATAATAAAAAAGACCACAATCAAACCTGTAAAAGGGAGTGCTTCCTGAAAGGAATACCCTAATGCATGTTCGTCAATAATACCTATAAAGGCTGTCTGAAAAACAATCAAACCTAAGCCCATAAAACCAACAGGAGCAGCATGAGTCGCCAAACCGACAATTAACAATACCGCTGCAACACCTTGAACAATCAGAGCGTATTTCTCTTTGGCCGTTCTATTTTCATCTTCAGCCTTTGTATACTCGTCAATAATTTTATTTACAGCATCAGGTCTCCTTGCTCCAAATCCAAATGTACCTGTCCATTCTAAAAGAACCGTTGTCAACATACCGCAGAACAAAACAGGTATAGTTATAGGTGCCATTTGTAAAAAGAACTCAATAAAATCCCAACCTAATCTCTCACCAATTAGTAAATTTTGAGGTTCCCCTACCAAAGTACAAACACCTCCTAGTGCAGTTCCTACTACACCATGCATTATTAAACTTCTTAAAAAACTTCTAAATTGTTCTAAATTTTCTCCACTTAATTGAGTCTTATCAATAACTCCATCTCCATCATAGTCTGATACTCCTGAATGAATCTTATGATATACTCCATAAAAACCTACCGCAACACTTATTAATACAGCCGTCACTGTTAAGGCATCTAAAAAGGCAGATAATATAGCTGACATAAAGACAAACAATAATGATAAAAGAATTTTAGATTTTATCTTTGTAAATATTTTACTAAAAATATACATCAATAGAGGTTTCATAAAATAAATCCCTGCCACCATAAACACTAGCAATAATACAACCTCTAGGTTTTGTTCTACCTCATGATACGATTTACTCGGAGTAGTTAGTCCTAATAACAAAATCTGTATCGCCAACAAACCTCCTGATTGTAAAGGATAACATTTTAAAGCCATTGCTAATGTAAAAATAAACTCAGCAATAAATAACCAAGCACTAACTGTTGGATCAATAAAATAAATCGGAATGTTTATAATTAAAAAGAAAATCATTGTGATTTTGAACCACACTGGACTTTTACCTAAGAAACTTTTGAAAATCATAATTGTTTTTTTTAATGCCTAAACTACTAAATTCTATTAAATAACCCAATACTTTAAACTAATTTCTTTATGCAATGCATTTTTTGTTAAAACAAGCCTTTATGAGGTCAGCAGATAGTCTCATAATATTAGTAAGTTCCTCAAACCCACAAGTATTCCCTCAGGTTATTTTAGTGCTTTTTTGTAATCTTTTATTTTACTTCTAAAATAGTTTTAACTTGTCTTTTTAAGTTGTTTTAATTTTGAAATTCTAAAACGTTTGATTTATTTAATCCTTTAATAATTTAAGTAGGCTGGCGAATTAACCATACATTTATGCTATATTTGGTTTTCTAAAACCTAAATTACTGATGAATTCCACAAACAAAATCTCTCTTAAAGAGAAGATTGGCTACGCCTTAGGTGATGGCGCTGCAAATATTGCATGGAGAGGAGTTGCTACCTTTTTGTTTGTTTTTTATACCGATGTATTTGGATTAAAACCGATAACAGTTGGTATTCTAATGTTAGTAGCAAGATTTAGCGATGGCATTAGCGATGTTCTAATGGGGATTATTGGAGATAGAACAAAATCTAAGTACGGTAAATTTCGCCCTTGGATTCTGTGGACAGCTGTTCCATTAGGAGTCATTTTATCGTTGTTATTTACAAGCCCAGATTTAAGTTCATCAGGAAAAATCGTCTATGCTTATATAACTTATATTTTCTTCACACTAATCTATACAGCAAACAACATTCCTTATGGGGCATTAATGGCGGTAATGACAGGTGATGATAAAGAACGGACAAGTATAGGTTCTTTTAGAATGGTTGGTGCCTTTACAGGAGGGATGCTAGTTCAGGGTGCATTACTGTTTTTGGTTGCTTATTTTGGAAATGTAAGTCCAACTATCAACATATCACAATTAGATGAGGATACGTTTAAAATAGAAGTTGTAGCCTCTAAAGATGTTCAAAATGTAAATATCAAGACAGAAGACGGTATTGCACAATTTGTTTGGAACGATGACTCTTTAAGTGCTGATAAAAATATAGCAACAGGGAGTAAGAGTTTTAAAATGGTAGAAGATGAAACATATTCTTTTATCGTTACAGGAGAGCAAAATTTATCTGAAGCTAGTTTTGTAATTATAGATCAGCAAAAAGGATATAGCAAATCCATGTATTTAATGGCAGTCTTTTTAGTTCTGTTCATGTTTGTTACGTTTTACACAACCAAAGAAAGAGTACAACCACCTAAAGAACAAAAAAGTAATTTAAGAGAAGATTTAAAACAGTTATTTACAAACAAACCTTGGTTGGTATTACTCGTTATTGGCTTGTTATTCAACATCTATAATTCCATCAAACAAGGAATTACTATTATTTATTTCACCCATTATTTAAACGATCAATTATTAGCAGCTTCTTATTTAGTTGGATTGATGTTGGCATCAATTGCAGGGGCAATTATCACAACATCACTTAGCAAAAAATTCGGAAAACGAAACTTATTTATCTATGCCTTGATTTTTTCTGGAGGGATAAATGCTTTGTTGATGTTTTGTGGACCAGATGACATCACAGCTATTTTCATCATCGGTTTGATCTCAGAATTTGGAGCAGCAATTTTGCCAACGTTATTCTTTGTAATGTTAGGTGATGCAGCAGATTACTCTGAATGGAAAAATGGACGAAGAGCTACAGGATTGATATATTCTGCAGGTTCTTTTTCTATCAAATTTGGAGGCGGAATTGCAGGTGCAATCATGGGGCTAATTTTAGGACTATATGGCTATAACGGACAAGATTCTTCTTCTATACGAGGAGCTATTCCTGGTATCACAATGCTAATGAGCTGGATACCTGCTGTTGTTGCTATAATTGCAGCAGTATTAATGTCTCGATACCCATTAACAAATAGTAAAATGTCTGAGATAACAAAAGAATTAAATCAAAGACGATTAGCAGAAACTACAAATTAATTTTAGTTTGATAATCATCAGTGGTTTTCTGTCATACTGAGCATATTGAAGTAGATAGAAAATTGTACCTGCCTTGTCGAAAGACAGTGCGAAAATAAATTACAAATAGAATATAATATGAAAAAATTTCCAGTAGATTTTATTTGGGGTACAGCTACCTCTTCTTATCAAATTGAAGGAGCAGCTTATGAAGGAGGGAAAGGACCGTCTATTTGGGATGCTTTTTCTGGAATTCCAGGAAAAACACACAACGGTGAAACAGGAGAAATCGCCTGCGATCACTATAATAAATTCAAAGAAGATATTCAGTTAATGAAAAACATGGGAGTAAAAGCCTATCGTTTTTCTATTGCTTGGACGCGTATTATGCCAACAGGAAAAGGAAATATTAATGAAGAAGGTATTCAGTTTTATTCTGATTTAATTGATGCGTTATTAGAGGCTGATATTACACCTTGGGTTACCTTATATCATTGGGATTTACCGCTAGCGCTTCAGTTAGAAGAAGACGGCTGGTTAGGGTCTAAGATTCCAGATTATTTTGCAGCCTATGTTGATGTTTGTTTTGAACGTTTTGGAGACCGAGTAAAAAACTGGATTACTTTAAACGAACCTTGGGTGGTTGCTATATTAGGGTACGGGCAAGGAGTGTTTGCACCAGGAAGAATTTCTACTTCAGAACCTTATGAAGCTGCACATCAATTATTATTAGCACATTCGAAAGCTGTGCATGTATATCGCGATAAATACGCCCATCAAAATGGACAAATCGGAATTACCAATAATTGTGACTGGAGAGAACCTCTGACAGATAGTGACCTTGATAAAGAAGCGGCAGAACGCGCTTTGGAATTCTTTTTAGCATGGTTTACAGATCCGGTGTATCTAGGAGATTATCCGCAGGTAATGAAGGACCGTTTGGGTGATAGATTACCTACTTTTTCTGAAGAAGAAAAAAAATTGATAAAAGGAACATCAGATTTTTTTGGACTGAATCATTACACAACTATGTATGCTGCACACGATGATGGTACAGAAAAAGAACGTTGCGTGTATGGTAACGGAGGTATCTCAGAAGACCAAGATGTAGATTTATCTTTAGATCCAAACTGGAATCTAACCTTAATGAAATGGGCAGTGGTGCCTTGGGGCTGTAAAAAATTACTGGAATGGATAAGCAAGCGATATGACAGTCCAAAAATTTATATTACAGAAAATGGATGCGCCTATACAGATAAGCTAGTTGACGGTGAGGTTGATGATCAATATAGATTAGATTTTTACAAAGGATATTTAGAAGCGTGTAATGAAGCCATAGAAAACGGAGTGAATTTAAAAGGATATTTTGCTTGGTCTTTTATGGATAATTTTGAATGGGCCTCTGGCTATGATAAACGTTTTGGATTGCATTATGTGGATTTCAAAACATTAAAAAGAATACCTAAGAAGTCAGCATATTGGTTTAGAAAAGTAACGGCTAATAACAGTGTGGACTTTTAGAAATAGTAGAAACTAATTTAATCAATCATTTGGATGTTTATTTGGTATAACTCTGCTTTAGACGAAGGAAATGATAAATTACCAGGTAAACTGTCCGTGTTTATTTGAGCTGTTAAATAATTAATTGATGCTAGAGTCATTATAATCAATAATGATTTTTTCATATTTATCTTTTTTTTATTTACAACCAACATATGATAAATTACTCTAGTCGTTAAATAAACCTATTCTGAAATTTTTCATAAGCCTCTCCAACATCTTCCATAATTACTTCCCAGTCATCAATTATCATTAAAGCAAACTTATTTGTAGTCCGTTTAGAGTAATATATGTCTGCGGTAAAATACCCATAAAAGTTGCCCTCTGAATCCACCAATATAGGCGGATGTAAAGCATATTTATTAAATGGCGAATTGTCACTATATATTCCACTATAGTTTCCGTGTTCATTCCATATACAATTCGAATTATATTTTGACCCATTATCACCATACTCATTCCATATAGAACTACTTTTATACTTATCACAGTTAAGACATCCAAGAAAAACATCATGGTTGTTACCCCCATAAATTAGTAATGATTGTGAGCTAACTGACGTGGTAAAAACCAGTCCTAATAGAAGAGTGAAAAGTATTTTCATTATTTTTAATTACTTACAATGGATTTACATGAAATTTGTGTGCAGTTTTAAAATCGATAATATATTTAGACTACCACTAAGCTTCTAATTTATTTATGTTATGTTTTTTGTCGAAATAAAAGTAACAAATAAGTTCGGAGTGGTTGATAATAAATTTGAATTATTTTTTTCTTTAGATGAAATAAAAAACACAAGCAAGTGATTTTAAAGAAAAACTTTCTGAAATATGGAAACGATATAAAATTGCTTACATCACACTGGTAGGGACATTTATTTTATTTCTGATATTCCAATTTCTACCAGATGAGTTGATTCAAAACAACTACATAAAAAAGAGTTTTAATATTTTAAAAACATTGGCTCCAATTAGTAGTTTTATTGGAATTGGAGGTATTCTCTTACTACTATTAAAGAAGCCATTTGAAAAAATAGCTGAATTAATATTTTTCAGAAACACGGTAAAGAATTTTACAGAAAAAGCGAATTTTTCACCAGAACAATTTGAAGGAATTTTCAATGATATATTATCAAAAATTAAAGATGAAAAATATGTAATTGTTTTTGACAATATTGACCGATGTGAATCTCATATGGCATATGAAACACTTTCTACAATAAAAACATTTATGGATATTAATAATTGTTTTTATATCATACCAGCAGATGATGATGCGATAAAAAATTATTTGTCAAATTCTTCCATAAATCAAAAGAATACTGATACATCATTTGAAAGGAAATTTACAGAAGAGTTTATTGACAAAATTTTTCAAACATATGTGAGAATTCCAACTTTAAAAGAAGTTGAAAGAGATAGATATATCAAAGAACAACTAACAAAAATAGATTTTCAAGACATATTAACTGATGAAGATATTGAGACAATTACGCAAATTCTATATTTCGCATATAAAGGAGAAAGCCCAAGAAATATAATACGATTTATAAATGATTACTCAACATATTTTCAATTAGCATTGAAGTCTTTGCCTAAATTACTTGAAAATATAATGTTGTTTACAATAATGATTGCTATAAAACAGAAATGGTATCATTTTGAAAAAATATTACTTGAAAATCCTGATTATTTTGACAAATACCCGTCAAATAAAGAGCTTTTGAATAAGATAGAACATAACAACATAGAAGATTTAAAAAGATTTTTAGATAGTATTCAATCATACTACATTCCACAAATAAAACACCTTTCTATTGATGAATATATACACTTTAAAGAAAGTGAAGAATCTTTTAAAATATCGGATATCTTAAAAAACAATAAACCAGAAGAAATAGAATTAAATGCCGAAAACATTAAAATATTAATTCGTGAATTTAAAAAAATAGTCAAAATAAAAGGTCAATTTTCTGTAAATGGGTTTATGACATTTGCCAAATTATTTTATAATAGTAAGAAACATAAATTATCTAAAAATATTGTAATTGAGTTTTGGCTTGGATTTATTCAAACTCCAAAAGAACAAATTAAATCTATTTTGGGAGAGTTATTAGAAGAGAATACACTAACAGTAATTATTGAATCATTAAATATTAAAAGCTTAAATGCTCATACAAACAGTATTGAAAATATAATTATTCATTATTTAAAGGAGCCTATTGAAAATGATTCAGAGTTTGAAGAATATGAAAAAGTTTTTGAAATAATAATAAGTAGTGAATATAAATTCACACCCAGTTTATTAAAACAACTATTTGGTCAATGGAAAAAGGAAAGTCTATATTTAAATTCACTTTTAAAAATTATTAGTGAAAAAGAAAAAACAGATTATTTACCAAGCAATGTATTAAGACAACTAGTCGATTCCCCAATTGAAAATACTTCGTTAGAATTGTTAAATAACTGGAGTAATAAAACCATTTCTAAACCAATTGGAATCAAATTATTCGAAGTTATCTTAGAACGAATAAAACAGAGAACTTTTGCCAATAATCCACAATTAGCACAACAGAAACCGAAAATTGAGCAAGACTATGGGTTAATTTTACTGTTAGATACTTCTTTTTCGGAAACATCTAAAATAGATGAGTTTATTAATTCTATGTCAAATTTGATAAGTAGAGTATTCCAATTTTCAGCCAACCAACAACCATTATTTGAATTAGGTGTAAACCTTTGGGTAGAAACCACATATTTTTCATCAACAAATAACGATTTAATAGATACTCAATTACTGAAAATATTTAATCAATATATTAAGCCAAATCCTACTGTTTTACAATTATTGAATGAAAAAGTTAAATATTCAAACGATATATTGTCATTATCTGAAACTAAACAATCAATTTTCATTTCATCACCAGAATTACAAATAAAACTATATAAAGAGTTAGAAAAAGAAGAATTTTCTAATTTTGATTTAATTACATCTACCCCAATTGAAAATAATCATATTGCAGTTCTATTGAAGCATTTGAAAGAGAATAGCATCGATATTAATAACAACAAATTTTCTGGATTTATATTAGAGAAGATAATTAAAGAGTTGATTGATGAAAAAATAGACATAACTGAAAAACTCATTTATCTCCGTGAAACATTTGATTTAAAAGATAATAAACAATTAATTCTTGATTATAAGAACGGAATAATTGATTATTACAAAAATAAATCACCAAATGCTTTTAATGTTCTTAAAGAGTTTAAAGCATTCCTTTCTTACAGTGAATTTTTTAATAACATACTTAAACCTATCATAAGTTTTATCCATTCCAAATTAGGTCAAGGTGAAGAGATAAAAGCTTATGTCCAAATAGCAGAATTAATTGGGTCAACTAATAACAAGAAAGATATTGAATTACTTTATTCAGTTGCTAAACAATGCGTAGAAAAGAGTCAGTCAATTGAAGAAAATTATTTTGGAATAAGTATTATAGAAAAACTATTCGAAAATATTTCAGACGAAAACAAGGATGAAATTAGTGTTTTGATAAGTAATAATGATAATTACGAACATTGGGGAGAAGAAATAATTGATGGATTAACAAAAATCGGTATTATTTCAGAGAAAGATGATAACGAAGAAGAAAACCCAGCCCCTAACAAAGAACTGTGGTAAAAAACAATTAAATTTTGATTAATTCACTTGTAAAGTACTTCTATAATTTTGATCGTAAGGAATCCTAGATTTAGCAATTGCAAAGGCTTGTTTCAAGAGCTTATTACAAACCGCTATTAACGCTAACTTTTTACTCTTTCCCTTTGCTACAATCCTATCGTAAAGGG
>NZ_JBAHZZ010000141.1:0-7937 GCF_037132785.1 Flavicella sp.
ACTGGAAATAACTCGACGTAGGAGAGTTATTCTATTTCAATAATGCCACGAAATAAAATCAATATTATAATCACTATATTTGAGTATTGAATCACTAAAAATTATTAACGCTTTGTTGCGTTACAACCTTGAATCCAAGTGGTGGAATGATAAATTGTATTATTATTGAAGATCAATTACCTGCTCAACGTATTTTAAAAAAATACATTAAAGATGCTGATTCAATGAATCTTGTTGGTGTTTTTTCAAATGCTTTTTTGGCTTTGGAGGCTTTGGAGGCTTTGGAATCTTTGAAAATAGATCTAATTTTTTTAGATATTCATCTGCCGAGGTTATCTGGGATAGAATTTTTAAAATCCTTAACAAACCCTCCTAAAGTTATTCTAACAACAGCTTTTTCTGATTATGCTTTAGAGAGTTATGAATTAGCAGTTGTAGATTATTTGTTAAAACCTTTTTCTTTCGGGCGCTTTGTTAAAGCAGTTTCAAAAGTTTCTGAGACCAAAAGTTCTCAGGGTTTAAAAAAATCGAATCCTTGTGTTTATATAAAGTCTGGTCACCAGTATTTTAAGGTGGAGATTAGTTCTATCTTATTTGTAAATGCAGATGGTGATTATACAGATGTTTGTTTGGCAGTTAAAAAACACGTTTCATCTGAGCCGTTAAAGTATTGGGAAGACAAGTTGGTGGCTCATGGTTTTATACGAGTTCATAAATCCCATCTAATAAACACTGAAAAAATAGTCAAGACTTCCTCCAGCTATGTTTATCTTGAAAACAACCATAAAATTCCAATTGGTCGTACTTATAAAAGGATAGTGATAGATCAGTTAACAAGCTTGTAGTTCTTTTGAGAACAAAAGAAACTCTCGCAACTTTTACAACCCATCCAGTAGTACTTAATCTAGCAAAAAAACTTTTGTAAAAAGAAAAAGCTTCAGTTTTACTGAAGCTTTTTTAGTAGCGGGAACTGGACTCGAACCAGTGACCTTCGGGTTATGAGCCCGACGAGCTACCTACTGCTCTATCCCGCGATTTTGTGCTGCAAAGATACATCATTTAAATTGTTTTTTCCAAATTAAAATCGAAATTTTTTTAATGATCGTCAAGTTTCTGATTCATAGTCTTTTTGTGAAAATTAAACTTAACGAATATAAATTTTCAACTCCATTAAAAGAGAGTATCTTTGCTTTTTAAATAAATACCATGAAACACAAAGCAGGTTTTGTAAATATTATAGGAAATCCTAATGTCGGAAAATCGACGCTGATGAATGCCTTAGTAGGGGAACGTTTGTCTATAATTACTTCAAAGGCACAAACGACTAGACATAGAATTTTAGGAATTGTCAACGGAGATGATTTTCAAATTTTGTTTTCAGATACTCCTGGAATCATAAAACCAGCCTATGATTTACAAACATCAATGATGGATTTTGTAAAATCAGCCTTTGATGATGCTGATATCCTTATTTATATGGTTGAGGTTGGTGAATTGGAATTAAAGGATGAGGTGTTTTTTAGTAAAATTAAAAATGCTAAAATTCCTGTAATGTTGCTGATTAACAAAATTGATAAATCTGACCAAGAAGAGGTTGAAACTAAGTTGGCTTATTGGCAAGATAAAGTGCCAAATGCAAATGTGTATTTAATATCAGCATTGGAAAACTTTGGTATTGATGTAGTATTGAATAAAATTTTAGAAATTCTACCCGAGTCGCCTGCATTTTATCCAAAAGATCAATTGACAGATAAGCCAGAACGGTTTTTTGTAAATGAATGTATTCGTGAAAAAATACTGATGTATTACAAAAAAGAAATACCGTATGCTGTTGAAATCGAAACAGAAGAGTTTTTTGAAGATGAAAAAATCATAAAAATCCGTGCCATTATTATGGTAGAGCGTGAAACTCAAAAAGGAATTATCATAGGTCATAAAGGTTCTGCTCTAAAAAGAGTTGGAACTGAGGCAAGAAAAGATTTAGAGAAATTTTTCGACAAAAAAATATTTTTAGATCTTTATGTAAAAGTGAATAAAAATTGGCGAAATGATTCTCGTCAGTTAAAAAGATTTGGATATAAAGAATAGGTTTATTTATTTAAAACTTTCATCATAAAATTATGCAGGTTCTCCATTTGGGAGTGACCTGTTTTTTTTCCTAACTGTCCGAAAAAGTATAGCACAAACCAAAGTATAGGTAAGGCTATTAAAATACAAATACTCATCGTTATATCTTCTTTTAAGATCCATTTGGTGTAAGCATAAATTAGTACGCTAATAAAAGTAAAAGCGATAGCTGAGTGTAAGAAAATAAATAAAGTCCAAACCTGTGGCTTAGGACCGAAAAGACCTTTGGCTATAGATCGTTCTTTGTCTAGAGCTTCTATTTCTAAGTGTAGTTGAGGAGACCAAAAGTGATTCTCTTTTTTAGGGATGTCAATAACAACATGGTCATCTATTATTTTTCCTGAGAATTTACACTCATGACTTTTAAATTCAGAATTGAAACGATTTAATAAATCGGTTTTGTTTTTGTCTAGCTCTATTCTAAACCTTGGGCGCAAATAAATTGCACTGTTTTTTTCTTCTTTCATAAGTAGTGACTTAGAGTAGAAAGGTAGTGAATTTCAGGAAATAGATTTACTGTTAGTTTACAATCCTAACTTAAATTACTTATGCTTGTTTGAAATTGTTTCCCTTTTTGTGACAAGCATGTGTTTGTTCTTAGATTTATAAGTAGCCTATGAATCTCCTAAAAGAGTAGCCGTTTTTATAATGTGGTATTTTCAATTATATGCATTCTGACACCTATATACAAAGGAGGAATTCAGTTCTAAACAAACCCATTATAATGACTAGTAAGCAATTCCTGAGGTTGGCAACAGAAAAAAACGTAATTTTGCAAAAAATTAAAAACACACAATGAATACTATTGTAGCCATCGTAGGTAGACCTAATGTAGGAAAATCGACATTATTTAACAGACTTGTTCAACGAAGAGACGCTATTGTTGATTCGGTAAGTGGAGTTACCCGTGATAGACATTACGGTAAAAGTGATTGGAATGGAAAGGAGTTTTCTTTGATTGATACTGGAGGTTATATAGTCGGATCTGATGATATTTTCGAAAGTGAAATTCGCAAACAAGTAGAATTGGCATTGGAAGAATGTGATGTTATTATTTTTGTAGTAGATGTTACTGAAGGGGTAACCCCAATGGATGATGCTGTGGCGAAATTATTGCGTAAATCAAAAAAACCTGTCTTTTTAGCAATCAATAAAGTTGATAACGCAATGAGAGAGGAAAACGCCTATGAATTCTATAATCTTGGATTAGGGGAGCTATTTACGTTTTCTGCAATAAATGGGTCTGGAACAGGTGAATTATTAGATGCTTTGGTAAAAGATATGCCAAAACCTGTGGAGTTTATTGATGATGAAGAAAAAAGGAAAATGGAGTTACCTCGTTTTGCGGTAGTTGGTCGTCCTAATGCAGGGAAATCTTCTTTTATCAATGCTTTGATAGGAAAAGAAAGAAATATTGTTACTGATATTGCAGGTACAACTCGTGATGCTATTGATACAGAATATACTCGTTTTGGATTTAAATTTAATTTGGTTGATACTGCAGGGATTAGAAAAAAATCAAAAGTATCAGAAGATTTGGAGTTTTATTCTGTGATGCGGGCAGTTAGAGCTATTGAGCATTGTGATGTTGCTATATTGATGATTGATGCCACTCGTGGATTTGAAGCTCAAGATCAGAATATTTTTTGGTTGGCTGAAAAGAATAGAAAGGGAGTTGTTATATTAGTTAATAAATGGGATTTAGTTGAGGATAAAGAAACTAATACGATGAAAGAGTTTGAAGCGGTTGTAAAAAGAGAAATCGCTCCTTTTACAGATGTGCCTGTAATTTTTACATCTACAGTTACTAAGCAACGTTTATTAAAAGCAATTGAAACAGCTGTTGAGGTTTTTGAAAACAAAAAACGTAGAATTACTACTAGTAAATTAAATGAAACGATGTTGGATATTATCCAGCAATATTCTCCTCCTGCAATAAAGGGAAAGTTTGTAAAAATCAAATACTGTATGCAGTTGCCTACGTATACACCACAGTTTGCTTTTTTTGCTAATTTACCGCAGTATATAAGAGAGCCATATAGAAGGTATCTGGAAAATAAAATGAGAGAAATTTACGATTTTAAAGGAGTGCCAATTACAATCTATTTTAGACAGAAATAAAATAAGCGGCTTTAATTAAAAGCCGCTTATTTTTGTCTAAATAATCAATATTTATTTGTTATTTAGAAATCACATGTACATCTCTTTGTGGGAAAGGTATAGTGATATTTGCTTTGTCTAAGGCTTCTTTACAAGACTCAATGCAATCAAAATAGACTGTCCAATAGTCTTTTGGTTTAGACCAAGGGCGTAAACCTAGATTAACAGAACTATCTCCAAGATCTGTTACTAATATTCTAGGAGCAGGGTCTTTAAGTGTTAATGGATGGTTTTCTAATACTTCCATTAAAATATTTCTCGCTTGTTTGATGTCTGAATCATAACTAATTCCTATTGCAATGTCTACACGTAATTTTCCCTCGTCCGTATAGTTTTTTATAGTTCCATTAGATAAAATACCATTAGGTATAATAGCTACTCGACCTTCGAGAGTAATTAATTTAGTTACAAATATTTGAATTTCCTTTACATCACCTTTTTCTCCTTGTGCATCTATAAAATCACCTACTTTAAAGGGTTTGAAAAGAAGAATTAAAATTCCTCCTGCAAAATTGCTAAATGATCCTTGTAGTGCTAAACCAACTGCCAGACCAGCAGCTCCAATAATTGCCATAAAAGAAGTTGTTGCAATTCCAAATTGATTTAAGACACTTATAAATAACACTATTTTTAGTGTCCAAGTAATCAAGTTCGATAAGAATTGTACCAAGCTAGCATCTAATTTTGCTTTCGCCATAACGGCATTGATTACTTTTGCTAGCTTTTTAATAATCCATAATCCAATAATTAAAATTAATAGTCCAATCAAAATTTGAACACCATATTTAAAAGCAAACTCTATAAATATGCCATAATCAAATTTGTTAATGTTTTTTGTTAAGTTTTCTAATTCATTCATTTTTTTAAATTTTAAAGATATTTATAAATACGATTTTAATTTCGGTTAGTGTTCAAACTTCTTGAACATATTGGTTTGGATTGTGCTTCCATAAATTCCTGCCACATTAACGACTGACAAGTGGAATAATCTAGCAAAGGGCTTTTAAAAAGAACTGATCAAAAAGAATACAGATTGTTAAAAAACCGTTGTATAAACCTTGAATTTCTGTGAGCACTTTTGTCTTTTCTTTAATTTTTTTTCTAATCCTTTCGGCCTAGTCCTTAAATACATTTTTAAATATAAAAAGGTGTCAATGCTACAAATATTGCGAGGGTCATTTCCGCTATTTTCATTGAATTAAAATATTCAGTTGCGAACTTGCTTTTTTAACAGAAGAAACAGGTAGTTTACAAGTTCCCTCTACGCAAATATAGAGCATTGTTTTGTTTTTAGAAAATCTGTTTTTTAATAGGGGTTCGTCGCTTGGAATTGTACTTCCCGCAATAATTTTATTAGGAATGTATAATTGGTTTAATTCCTTTATTTTTGCTGGAGCCTCTTTTCCTACAACGGCAATTTCATAAAATTCGCTGGTTAAATTACTGTATAATTGCAGCCAGTTAGAATAACCAATTCCATAGTTTTCTATATCAGGAATCACATTATTTAGCATTTGTTTACTGGTACTTGTGTATGTTTTATTTTCAAAATACAGTCCAAGTTTAAACAAAGAATTGGCTAGTATTGAATTTGATGCAGGAATCACATTGTCGTTAATTTCAATATTACGAGTTATTAGATTTTTATCTTCATCAGATGTAAAGTAGAACATTTTTAATTTCTCATTGTAAAAATGAGTGTAACAATAGTCTGTAAGGTCTTTTGCTGTGTTCAGCCACTGTTGGTCTAAAGTTAATTCATAGAGAGAAATATAAGCGTCAATAACGCTTGCATAATCTATAAGATATCCGTTGATATTGCTTTTTCCATTTTTATAATTATGATTTAAGCCTCCGTCCTTTCGGATTTGCCTATGTTTTATAAAATTGGCGTTTTTTAAAGCGATATCTAAGTAGTTTTGTTCATCAAATACGCGATAGGCATCCAAATAGCCCTTTAGCATCAGGGCATTCCATGAAGTAAGGGATTTGTCATCTAGTCTAGGTCTTTCCTTTTCCCCTCTTTCTTTTAGCAGTATTTTTTGCCACTTCTTGACTTTATTCTTTAAGTCGCTTAAAGTAATATGATGTTGTTTTGAGAACTCTTTGTTATTAAGAGTACGAATCAAATTGTATTTGTTGTCTTCCCAAAAACCAAAATCATTGATGTTGTAATATTTAGAAAATAAAGCGAAATCTTTACCTATAATTTTTTTTAGATCTTCTTGCGTCCATACATAAAAAGCGCCTTCTTCTAATTCGTTGTGCTCATTAGTACTGTCAGCGTCTAAAGATGAGTAAAAGGCACCTTCTTTATTTGTTAATTCTCTTTCGATAAAATCTAATGTTCGATAAACAGTTTCTTTGTAAAGCTCATCTTTAGTTATTAAATAGGCATCAGAATATAAGCTTACCAATTGAGCATTGTCATATAGCATTTTTTCAAAATGTGGAATATGCCATTTTTTATCGGTTGAATACCTTGCAAACCCACCACCAATTTGATCAAATAGACCACCAAGAGCCATTTTTTTTAAAGTATTGTTCGTGTATTTTTTTAGTTCTACATTATCTGTTTGTTCTGCATAACGCAGTAAGAAATGATAGTTGTTGGGCATTGGGAATTTAGGAGCGCTGTTCATCCCTCCTAAGCTGTGATCAAAACTTTTAGACCAATTTTGTACTGTCGTTTCAAGGATCTTTTTGGTGTATAGTGGTTTGTCAGAATTGAGTGTTATTGTCTCTGAATCCTTAATTCCTTTGGTCAGGTTTTCAGCGTATTCTTCTAGTTTTTTAGGGTCTTTTTTGTAGAGTTCTGCTATTTTTGTAAGGTTGCTTATCCATTGGTCTTTAGGGAAATAAGTCCCTCCCCAGAATGGTCTTCCGTCTGGCAATGCTACGCAATTTAATGGCCAACCTCCACTTTGAGTTAGTAATTGTACAGCTGTCATGTAAATTTGATCGATATCGGGTCTTTCTTCTCTGTCAATTTTAATATTGATAAAATTTTCATTCATTATTTTTGCTACGGAATCATTTTCAAAACTCTCCCGCTCCATAACGTGACACCAATGACAGGCTGAATATCCAACTGAAATTAAAATTAGTTTATTTTCTTTTTTGGCGAGTGCTAGTGTTTTTTCATTCCAAGCATGCCAATTAACAGGGTTGTGCGCATGTTGTAATAAATACGGACTTGTTTCGTGAATAAGTTCGTTTGTATGTTTGAATTTTTTAGGCTTTTGACTACAACTAATAAGCATTGCTATTATGATTAGTAGGTTAAGGACTTTAAACATTTCTTTTCTTCGTTTTCACAAATATAACAAAAGCTTGTTCTAATTGCTTATAAATCGTTGAACCTTATATTGGATAGCATTCGTTAATGGTTATTTAGTTGACTGAAACTTGAAGCTAAAGAGGCTTCTTGTATTTCAGTTTAGGAGTTATTTGTGTTTAAAGACCGTTGCAAGGTACATGACAAAAACAAAGACCCAAACTTAGGTTTTATATCATTGTTTGTTAGCTTATATTTAAGTTATGAAACTACAAAGAACAGCTACTTTTGCAGATAGCATTTGTGATTTACGTACAAGAAAGATAAAAGCTACATTTTTTAGTCAAATAAATATTCTTATCGATTGGGATCG
>NZ_JBAHZZ010000173.1:0-6649 GCF_037132785.1 Flavicella sp.
AAGCATATTTTGATGAATTTTGTTTTAGAATTAATAGGTCACAATACAAAGAATCCATTTTTCATAAAACAATTCTTAGAATGGTACTACAAAAACCTAAATATCAAAAAAATACAAAACAGACACTAGGCGTGTAACTCAAAAAAAATATTCCAGAGTATTAGTACGCCATTTAAAAATTGAACTGGCATTATTCTTAATTAACCTCAGCTAAACAATAAAATATTTATTCTAGTAAAACTGACTGAAACTTATAATCATAGTGGAAAATCATCACTCCTAGAAACAAAAAACCAACATATCTATGTTCGTCTAATTAGTGCTTAAAAGTGTCTATGATACCTGTGTTTTTTCTAATGCTTGGTTGATATCAGCAATGATGTCATCTATATGTTCTAAACCAAGAGAGCAACGTACAGTACCTTCTAAAATACCTACAGCCTCTTTGTCTTCTTTTTCTAATTTAGCATGTGTTGTAGATGCTGGATGTGTAACGATAGTTCTAGTATCTCCAAGGTTTGCCGATAACGAACACATTTCGATACTATCAAAAAAGGATTTCCCTCCTTGTACTCCACCTTCTACTTCAAAAGCTACAATAGTACCTCCTAATTTCATTTGCTTGATGGCTATTTCATATTGAGGGTGTGATTTTAAAAAGGGATACTTTACCCATTTTACCTTTGGATGTGCTTCTAAAAATTTAGCTAGCATTAATGCATTATCAGACTGTTTTTCAACTCTTATTGCCAATGTCTCTAAACTTTTGGACAGAACCCAAGCATTAAAAGGCGATAATGAAGGCCCTGTTAAACGAGAAAACAAATAAATCTCTCTAATCAATTCTTTAGAGCCTACAGTAATTCCGCCCAAAACTCTCCCCTGCCCATCTATTAATTTAGTAGCAGAATGGATCACCAAATCTGCACCAAACTCAATAGGTCGTTGTAAATAAGGTGTTGCAAAACAATTATCTATAATCAATAGAATATTATGTTTTTTAGCAATCACACTCAAAGATTCTAAATCCAATATATCTACTCCTGGATTGGTAGGGGTTTCCGCATAGATAAACTTTGTATTTGGCTGAATCAGACTTTCTATACGATCTACTTCATCAACACCAAAATAAGAAGTTTCTATGCCCCATTTAGGGAAATATTTAGTAAACAAGCTATGCGTTGCTCCAAAAACAGATCTTGCCGATACTATATGATCTCCAGAACTCAACAAAGCTGCAAAAGTAGAATAGATTGCCGCCATACCTGAAGCAAAGGCAAAACCATCCTCTGCACCTTCCATTTTACAGATTTTATCTATAAACTCAGTCGTGTTAGGATTACTATATCTACTATATAAATCACGTTGTTTTTCTTCAGCAAAGGCAGCACGCATTTCTTCGGCATCATCAAAGACAAAGCCCGACGTAATATACAAAGGGGTTGAATGTTCTTTATGCAGTGTTCTTGCTGACTGCGTTCTTATCGCTTCTGTTTCAAAATGTTTTTTACTCATCTTCTTAAGTTGATTATTTCAACTGTATTTATATTATTTATTTTGTTAACTTTTCCCTTAGTATACACTTTGACTGGCACATAATTAAGCTCAGTGTTTTCTTACAAACCTCCTTCAGAAAGTCTCAATATATCTCCAAAAACTCCTCTTGCTGTTACATGAGCTCCTGCTCCTGCTCCTTGAATTACAATGGGACGTTCGCCATAAGACTCTGTATAAATTTCAAATATAGAATCGGCTCCTTTTACCTGTCCTAAGGAAGAGTTTTTTGATACCGAAATTAATTTAACTTCCAAAACACCTTTATCTTGTGTCATATCACCATATAAATCTCCAATATACCTCAGCACATTTCCTGGATCTTGTTTGTTTTTTATATCTTGATAAATAGAATCAAACTGATCTAAATTCTCTAAGAATGTCTGCGTATCTCCATTACGTAAATCCTCAGGAATTAAATTATCTATTTGCACATCAGAAAATTCGTTTTTCAAATCCAATTCACGTGCCAGAATTAGTAATTTTCTTCCTACATCATTTCCATTTAAATCTTCACGAGGATCAGGTTCTGTAAACCCTTGTTTTTTTGCCTTTAGCAACACCTCACTAAATTTCTCGTCATTGGCTGAAAAATTATTAAACAAATAACTCAGCGTGCCCGAAAACACCCCTTTAATTCGAGTAATATTCTCTCCTGAATAATGTAACATTCGTATCGTATCAATTAACGGAAGACCTGCTCCCACATTTGTTTCATATAAATACGTTTTCTTGTTTTTCTTTAATTCCTTTCTTAATTCCTCATAAAAATCAAAAGAAATTGTATTCCCTATTTTATTTGAAGAGACTAAATTAAAGCCTTTTTGAACCAACGGAATATAATTCCCAACAAACTGAGCACTGGCAGTATTATCTACTGCAATTAAATTCTCTAAATGGTATTCATTTGCAAAAATAGCGATATCCTCTACAGAGCGTGACAGTCCCTTATTTTCTAATTCATCTTTCCAATTCTCTGAAATTCCCGTTGCATTTAAAACTACTTTTTTAGAATTTGCAATTGCAAAAATATTCAGATCAACACCTCTTCTCTTTAAAATTTTTGCTTTGCTCTCTAAAATTTGATTTACCAGAGTTCCTCCAACCAATCCTACACCAAAAACGGCTATGTTTATTTTTTTGGCGGCACCAAAAATTTCAGCATGAATTACATTTACAGCCTTGTGTAAATTTTTATTTCTTACAACCAAACAAACATTTCTGCCTGCAACTGTATTATTCATCAAAATAGGCTCAATACTATTTCTTATCAAAGCACTATAAGAGCTATTAAATGATGCCAATGTTTTTCCTAGTGTAGAAATAATGGCAACATCCTTTTCAATTCCGATTTTTGTAACATCCTTGCTTAAAAAATCCAAATTAAATTCGTTTGCCAAGGCTTCTCTTGCTTTTCTCGCTTGCGTAGCATCAACGACAAAACTGATACCTCTTTCAGAAGAACCTTGTGAAATTATACTTACACTAATATTATCTCTTTGAAGTGCTGTAAATACACGAGCATCCACTCCCACTTTCCCTAACAAACCTTTTCCTTCTAGATTTATCAAAGCCATATTTTCTAATACCGAAATTGCTTTGATTCCATCTCTAGAATTGTAATCCTTTGTAATTAAAGTTCCTTTACTAGATGCATCAAATGTGTTTAAAATTCTCAATGGGATTTCCTTTTCTATCAAAGGAATCATCGCTTTTGCATTTAAAATATAAGCTCCAAAATTAGCCAATTCATTTGCTTCTTTAAAAGACAAATTCTCTATTTTTTGAGCATTTGGAACCAAGTCAGGATCTGCCGTATAAATTCCATCTACATGTGTATAGCTTTGCAATTCGTCAGCTCCTAAATAACCAGCCAACAACGAGGCAGAATAATTACTTCCATTCCTTCCTAAAGTTGTCGTTTCGTTTTCTGTATTAGAAGCAATAAACCCAGTTACAATTTGAATTTCAGAAGCATCACATCTCTTAAAATATTCAACCACATTATATTTAGAAACATCTTCTAACAATTCAGCTTCTCCAAAAGTAGCGTCTGTTTTTAATAGCTTTCTAGAGTCTACTAATCTAGCTTTTACACCTTTTTTATTTAATAAAGAAACAGTAAGCTTTACTGACAATAACTCACCATAAGCCATAACCAAATCTTTAATCTTAGGGCTGTAATCCCCTAACAAACTAACTCCTTCAAAAATTTTCTCTAAAAAAGAAAACTCCTCAGAAAAATCAACCTCTTTATTTGGCTCTATTTGATAATTTTTAAAATCCTCAAATGCCTCTTTATAAGGTATATTTTTCTTTGATTTCTCTAATAATTTTTCTAAATCATTTGTTGAAGTTCCACGCGCAGACAAAACAACAATGTTTTTTTCCCTATTCTCTATCTTAGAAATAATTATATCTAAAACACTTTTCAGACCAAGTCCGTTTGCTAATGATTTACCACCGAATTTAATTACTTTCATCGCTTATACTGTATGCTCACCTTTTAAATTAGATGAATTCTTACTATTAATTTATTAAAAAACATCCTTTAGGAGTTTTTTCAACTGATCACTCTCTACTAGAAATCCATCATGACCATGCAAAGATGTAATCTCTTTATAGGTGTTTTTAACACCCAACTCATCCAAAATGTTTTTTGTTTCAATATTCTCTTGAGTAACAAAAAAGAAATCAGAATCAATTCCTATCTGGATAATATTTGATTTAATCAAAGATGCAACATCTTTAAACTCACCTCTATCTCTAACAATATCCAAGGTAGACAATAAATGATTTACCATTTTATAGGATTGCAAATGAAACCTGTTTTCTAATTGAAATCCATGGTGTAACAACCAGCTCTCTACATTAGGAATTCCTAAATTCTCGTTGACTGTTCTATTGAATTTTTCTTTAAAAGATCCAGCCGTTCTATAAAACATCATAGCCATCATACGGGCATCATGCACAGGTTTCTTAGAGTTCAAAAGAATCTGTTCTTGCACTTTATTATGTGCCAAAACCCAATCTGAAGCTTTCCAATCTGAACCAACAGCAATTAAATGACTTGCCAATTCAGGAAATAGTACGGCCATTTCCCAAGAAATACCACCACCCAACGATCCACCAATAATAGCGTGTAACTTTTTAGTTTTTAATCCTAATAAAGCTATTCCAAACAGCTTAGCAACATCTCTAGCTGTAAAATCTTTATAATTTTTAATTAAATTACCTGGTTTTTTATCAAAACCATTCCCTGGTATATTAAAAGCGATAATTGTGTATTTATTTGTGTCTATCAAATTTCCCTCTGAAATAATTCCATTCCACCATCCTGAATGTGGACTCGCAACATCAGAATTCCCTGTAAGTGCATGATTCACCAATACGATAGGAGCCGTATGTAATTCTCGACCGAACAATTCATAAGAAAGTTCAATTTCGTCATACACGACACCTGTTTCGGTGGTGAAATTTTCGATAGAATGATATTTTAAACTACTATTCAAAGTATTTCTCTTTTATTAATTACAAATTTTCCAGAAATAAAATTTCCAGAAGTGTTTATCGAATTGTTAAAAAAGGAGAGGACTTTGTTTTGTCTGTGGTTATCTATCCGAGCCATATGCCAAGGTAGAATTTAGCACCTTCTTTAATAGCTTAAAGGGTTGCCAAGGCTTCACAGGGTCTAATCCCTCTGCCTTTCTTGATAACATTTCAATAAAAGTATGAACTTCACCGCAAAAATATGAATTATTTACCAAATTACAACGATTCTATAGTAAATCTATCAGGGTTCATTTTCAACCCCGATCCTACACGAATCCTTTCGTGCAGGTAAACTCTTATCAAAAGAACGAAAAACTAGCTTTTCCATTGTTAAAAATGGAATTCCTTCCGAGATATGAGCACAAAAGTACTTTCGTGAAAAATTAAGTTATTTTTTTCACCTCAGTTATTTTAGCAACCGTTTTATACCAAATGAATTTCAGAGTGGTTAATAATAAATTTGAATTATTTTTTTCTTTAGATGAAATAAAAAAACATCAGCATAGACAAGGTTACGGTTCTATTTTATATTGAAATATAAAGAAAACAGAAACTAATTTAATCAATCATTTTGATGTTTATTTGGTATTATTCCCATTTTGTATCACAAAAATTACTTTTGGTTGTAAAGAATTTAGTGAATTTGCACCTGTCAAATTCACAAATTCCATATGAGCAATAATTAATATCCTTTTCTAGTAAATAAATGGAAACAGAATGCCAATTAAGAATAAGATTTTCATTTTTTGTTCGTTTAATGTAAACACAACAGGGTTTCAAGGCTCTTTAATCTAGAATTGTAGCAACGGATAAGAAGTAAGAAGCTAGCTGATTTTTATTTGTAATAAGCTCTTGAAACAGGTTTTTACAATTGCTAAATCTAGGATTCATTACTATCAAAATTATAGAAGAACTATACAAATCAATTAATTCACTTATTTATTACCATAGTTCTTTGTTACCTGCAGACCTTATTCCGTTTAATACTCTTTTTAATTCATCTTCTTTTTGTGTTCCGATTAAAAATTTATTTCCATTATTCAATTCAATTACAAGTCCTGTTTTCCCTTTTGTATTATACACAGTACCATATTTTGTTCCAAGCCTTATCCCCCAACCTCCAACAAATCCATAATTTACAATTTCAGATTTTTTAATATCACTCCATTTTACATTTTTTTTGAGAAAAGGAACGAATTTTATTTTTACTTCAGTTATATTAATTTCAGTTGTTAGTTTCATAAACCAAAATAACGCAATTAGACTAAAAACAAATATTGCAAAAAAGATTAATCCAATATCAGGCATTGGATTATTTCCGAATTTATCTCCAACTATCAACTGTTTGTATATTCCGTAAACTGGTAATATTAACCTCGCATCTATATATCGTTAGTTTTAAGCAGCATATTTTATGTTGTGATGTTTAAAATATTTGACTACCCTTTTGCTATCATTTTGAAGTGTTTTCATGTGATTTTCTGAATTTTCCTTCATCTTTTCTTGTGTCTTAGGAGCTGGTTTATCAGAGAGTCCATATTTT
>NZ_JBAHZZ010000004.1:0-6585 GCF_037132785.1 Flavicella sp.
TTGACGAATACTAAATCGTTTTCCCATTTGAATACTAGAAATACTTTTGCTAGTTGTACTCATTTCAAAAACCACACAAAAAGCCTTTTGTAAACCAAATTTTACTTTATGAAATAAGGTGTTTGCAGTTGCACTTTCTACGTGCTGACAACCATAACAATGGTATCTATATCCTGACTTTTCACATCCTTTGGTCTGTCCACATTTTATACAAGTAAACCCATCTTGCCATTTTATTTTGGCTAAATAAGCCTTACAAGCTTCATCATTTGCTAGTTCTTTTATAAAGTTTAGGATGTCTTGACCTTTAAAATGTTCCATATAGCAATGTTTTAAAGGATCAATATACGGAGACTAAATGACTAACTCAGTTTGTTTATATTAAAATACACAATTACCCTGCTGACAATTAATCAATTAAACAGTGTTCAAAATTTAGGAGATAAAATTTAATCAGCCGTATGATCACAATATTCCCTATAGTTGTAGTTATACCAATTTGATTTTTTAAATGACGTAATGATAATTTGGAATGTTTTTTATTCAGATAAGTAAAAAAAGTAAAAGCATAGCCCCGTTACGGTTTTGTTTTTGTGTGAAAAATAAACGAATTTAATGCGTCATTTAAATGTTAAAATGATGTTATTTTTACATGTCAAGATTTCCATTAAAATAGGGGGGGAATAATTAAAAAAAAGCCCTGTAATTAGTGTTTTACAGGACTTTATTTTCTTTCTAAAATTGACCTTCGTAATTAAGATAAAGTCAATTTACATCTTAATTCCACTCAAAATCTCCAGTTTCAATACTCCAATCATTTCCAAAAAAACCAGCACATTTTACTTTTGAATCACCCTCAATTAATACCTGATCGTCAAAAATTAATACATCTGGAAACGTAGTTCCATTTACCAAATAGTGATTCATATAAGCTGCTTTCATTCCCTTTTTACCCGTTGCAGTAACAACACCAACACTTGCAATATCACTGTCTGCTCTTGGAACTATAAAGTAAGAACCCCATTGCGTCCCCTTCAATTCCTTTCCGCCAAAACTAATTTTATTATCATTTACTTGAATCGGATTGTTTTTTAACAATTTGTTCCACGCAATGTTATTATCTTTATTACCGTAAATAATTACGTTTCTATCTTTATACTTTTTTAAAGAAAACTCTGAATCTTTGACTACTTGAATCTTTCCATTCGCTCTGTACCAAAATGTTTCTGCATCAAATTTTGCTCTATTAAAATACCATTCGTTTTCAAATTCTGAACCGTTAGAAGCGTATACCAAAACTACATTATTTCTAAAAGCATCTTTAAATCCGCCATTTCTATGGGGTCCTTTTTCTTTTAAAGAAGGTGCTTTAGAAACATTCCACTTCCCATTATTTTCTTCAAAAAACACAATTCCCTTATCTTCAATTTTTATAATTTCTCCATTTAAAGAAATCTCTACTATCGTATCACTAATTGGGCGTGTATCTATTTCAAGCAGAGAAACATTCTTTGTGTTAATTTCAACTGACTTCTCTTTGCTAAATTCGAATGAACTTACCTCAAATGCTTTTTGTTGTTGATGTATAGTAATAAAATGTGAATTTGAAGAGACTCCTGGAGAGCCTGTATAAAATTCATACTTCTTTATGTCTTTGTCTTCCTTAATGGTTCTTTGTTTAAAGAATTCAAAAATTGGGTTCCAATCTACAGAATGATTACCATACCAATGTGTGCCATCTGGGTATTCATAATATGTAAAGTCATTATGAAATTTACCTAATCTCTCTCTCATATCTCTGGCAATATGGGTGGGTACAACCTTATCTTTTTCTCCATGTAAAATATATACACCGTGATGCAAATAATTTCTTATTAAACCAAGTGTTCTGCTTGGAGTACCAGCTCGTTTAATCATACTTTCTACAAGTGTTGGCGTATACTTCATCATTAATCTTTCCTCAACTTTTGCAGTAATACCAAAATTAGAGACCTTCTCTATAGGCATATTTGATCTTTTTCTTGTAAAAGAATCTCTATATAATAACAGATCTGGATATCCTGCACAAGGTGCAATAGCAGCGAAATAATCGGGATAAGTTGCTCCTAAATACCAACTCCCATGGCCTCCCATAGAGTGCCCTGTTAAATAAATTCGTTGATTATTGGGTTGAAAAATAGATTTTGCCTCAGCCAAAACTTCTAAAGCATCTAATCTTCCCCAATCTTCCCATGCAAACCCAAAAGGTCGTCGATTGGTGGGAGCCACAAGATTTCCCCAATCTTTTTGTTTATATGCGTTTGCTTGATTTACCGCTTCTACAGATGCTCCGTGGACAGATAAAAATAAGGCTTGTGATGCTTTATCTTTATTAGTTGTAGGTGCTACACTATAGTATTGAACACTTCCATCAATTTGACTAATAAAGGTGCGTTTGTGATGTTTATATTTTGATTTTAAATTGATTTCTAATTTTTTAGCAGCAATTTTCTGACCTTTATTATCATTTAATATAAGACTTAGCACAACCTTATTATGAATCTCTGTATTCAATGCTGAACCAATTGTAAAAGGTACTTTTTGAACACTCATAGGTGCAATTGGAGCAATTGAAGTTTGAATTTTTACTCCCTTTAAATCCGATTGAATACTATAATTCGTTAACCAATTATCAGATGAATTTACAACTCTAATAGCTCCAATGAATTCTCTATCTTCTTCAACCAAAATATCTGGTAGAGTTAAATCACGGTTTGTGAATTGAACCAAAGATTCAGGATCTATTATTCTTGCTCTAATTCTAGGGAACCTTCCAACTTTTAACACAAAAGTATTTAATCCTTTATTCAATGTAAGAGGAATTAAATTCCATCCAAAATCATAATGATCCCCTTCATGAGGTAATCCGTTTATTAGAAGTAAAGAATGGCCTGAAGCCTCGAACAATACCTTCTTTTTAGAAGAAGATTTATAAGATAAATAGACATAACTAGACCTTAATTTTGAATCGTTAAAACTATTAGATGTATCTACTTTAATAGCATTCCACTTCAATTCGTTTCCTAAAAAATTAATATCAAAAACTTCGTTCTTTTTAACTGTTAATGTAGGGTTCATTAAAAACTTATAAAAAACGGGATCTTTCGGAAATGAAGAAGAGTTAAATTCAAAATTTTGAATTTTTAGAGCTAGCCCTTCTTTGAAGATATGTATAACCTTTCCTTCACTGACTTCGTTTACTTTCTCTTTTCCAAAATACTCTACAATATTTCCTGTTTTTTGCTGAGCTATTAATAAAAAAGGAGCAAACAGTAGAAAAATAATTTTAATTTTGATTGTTTTTGATTTCATTTGATGATTTTTAAAAGGTTCTATAACTTAAAAATAGCCTTTTCGGTCCTCTAAAAAAATAATTTTAGACCAACAACATTTTCTTATATCCAGAGAACCAAAATAATTCCTTAATTGAGATAAAGCTAGTTCTAAAAAATTTGTATAAAAGAAAGTATCTTGTTGGGATTTTACTAAATTTACAAAGAAATTCTATATGTGAAATATTTAGAATATCAATTTTATTAAAAAAACAATAAAAATTGGAGCATCGCACCGCTAGGGTCTTGTTTTTATGTTAAATATTAAAAAAAGTGTTGCGATCTAAATGACACAATAAATATCAGCCTATTTTAAGATTACACAAACTAATTCTACATTCAATAAATAAAGTAAAATGACGAATAACTATTTCGATAAACAGTTTGAATTAAGATATTTTGAGATGAATAAATTTGGTACTGCATCGCCAACAACCATCTTAACTTTGTTAGAAGAAACGGCTGCTGATCATTGTTATTCTATAAATCATAGTTTATACCAACTAGAAGCACAAAATATTGGATGGGTTTTATTTTCTGGGTTTATGCAAATGGAGCGATATCCCAATTATAAAGAAAAAATCACTATTAGAACATGGTTATCAGTATATTCAACGATTAAAGGGTTTAGAGAAAACATTATTTACGATGAACAAGGTAATATAATTGGAAGAGCTAGAGGATTATGGGTTTTCTTCGACATTGAAAAAAGAAGACCTACCCCAATATTTGATATCATAAAGGAGAAATGGTCTTTCTGTAATGAAGAAAGTATCAATCACAATATTTCTAAAAAAATTAAAGCAATCGAAAACCCTAATTATGAATTAAAATTTAAAGTGAATAGATATGATATTGATATGAATAAACACGTAAATAATATTAGATATTTACAATGGTTGATTGAGTCAGTTCCTGACGAAATTATTGATAATTATTATTTGCATTCTATAGATGGTAGATTCATTGCCGAAGCACATTTAGGGCAAACAATAGTTTCTTTGACTAAAAATGACACGAACGAAACAAAGGGTAAATCTTTACTACACACAATAAAAATAGAAGGGTCTGATAAAATTTGTACAACAACAAAAACAATTTGGAAAAAAATATAAATACGAATGCACAATCTGCTCCAACTAATATCGCAGGCGTGTCTATCATACACAACCATATCATTCCTTTGTCAAGATAAATACAAACATAATTCATAGTCAATAGAGTTTTATAAATTAAAGTTTTTCGTTTCCCTCTATTCAATGTCTTATTGCAGCAAATTTAATTTTATAGATGTGTAAGTAAATAACACAGACGCATTTATTAAAAAACCGAATAAATAAAATTCTATAATTAGTAGTGAAATCATTAAAAAAGCTTGTATTGATAGTAGTCCTAAACAGATTGAACTCAGTGAGGTTGGATATCCTGAAAGGGTTAAATCAGCCTTAGAAACAATTATTGAGATGCTTTAATCATCAATTTAAAAGGCAAAAAAGAGAATAAAATTGCTGAAATATTTTCTCAAAAACCAAATCAACTTAACCAAATAGTCAAGAAAAATAGAGTAATATACCTAGTTAAATTATCGGTTATATTACATTTAAAGAGCGATAGGTACTGAACTAAAAAAATGTAATTTAGCAATCTCTAAAATTAAATTTGTTGCAATAAGACATTGAATCCAAAAAATGGGAAAAATATTTTATAAAAGGCTATCTATTTGGTATATAAAATTCCAGGTAAGTAATTCACCTCAAATGAATTTGGTATTGGGTTTCTTTTTATATACTATAATTGGCTTCATTCTACTTTCCATTCCTCTATTTCATAAAGTAGATGTTTCTATTTTAGACAATTTGTTTATATCAACTTCAGCAATCTCAACCTCTGGATTAAGCACTATAAGTATAATTAATTCTTACAATTTTTTCGGACAACTCATTATATTAATACTTATCCAATTTGGAGGAATTGGATACATGACTCTAACTACTTATTTTCTGCTATTTACAACGAATAAAATAACGCATTGGCATAATAGATTAATAGGTGCGGAATTTACTCTTCCTGAAACTATTCAAATTAAAGATTTTATTAAAAGTGTTATTGTATTTACGCTAATCATGGAAATCATTGGGGCTCTTTTATTTTTCATAGCTTTCTCTGATTATGGGATGGGCAATTTAAAAGCAGTTTGGTTTTCTGTTTTCCATAGTATTTCATCTTTTTGTACAGCAGGTTTTGCATTATTTGATAACGGATTTGAAAGTTATCACGATAATATTTTTATAAATATAATTGTTGCAGTTTTAGCAATTTCAGGCTCATTAGGCTTTATTATTATTACGGATTTATGGCATCGTATTTCTGGTAAATCCAAAGAAATTTCATTTACAACTAAAATCATTTTTTATGGATTTCTACTGTTGCTCTTTTTAGGAACTTTGTTGTTTTATTTTAAAGAGTCAGGCTCAAACCACACACTAATGACATCATTTTTCCAATCTATGTCTGCTATGACTACTGTTGGTTTCAATACTATTCCAATTGGTGAATTATCATTACCAATACTATTACTTATAATATTTCTTATGTACATTGGAGCCTCGCCGTCAGGAACAGCTGGTGGAATGAAAATTACTACCTTAACGGCTATGTTGTCGATATTAAAAAGCCGGTTATTTGGTCAGAAAAACATTACTTTTTTAAATCGTTCCATACCTTTTGAAAGAATTTATGTTGCTACGTCAACATTTATACTTTATACTAGTCTAATTTTTTTGTTTACGTTTTTGCTATCATATAGTGAGAATTTTTCTCTTGATAAAATTCTTTTTGAAGTAGCTTCCGCTTTGGGAACAGTCGGATTAAGTATGGGAATCACAGGTGACCTATCCTCAACAGGGAAAATATTGATAATAATTTTAATGTTTCTAGGCCGTGTTGGGGTTTTAACATTCGGTTTTGCCCTTTTACACAGAAAAAAGCAAAAGCAAAAAAACATAAAAGAAGAAGATTTAGCAACTTAAAATTTCATTTACACCTCAAGACCGTTGCAAGGTACATGACAAAAACAAAGACCCAAACTTAGGGTGTAAATCATTGTTTGTTAGCTTATTAAGATGTATATTCAAGCCATGAAACTACAAATAACACCTACTTTTTCAGATAGCATTTGTGATTTACGCACAAGAAAGATAAAAGCTACATTTTT
>NZ_JBAHZZ010000005.1:0-36598 GCF_037132785.1 Flavicella sp.
AACTAAAGGAAAATGAACCAAAAAATAGATCCATAACTAACATAAACAATGAAAATAAGAAAAAAAAATATAAATTTTAGATTTAAAAAGTCAAAATTGAAATCTAAAAATGAAAAGAGCATTATGCAACGGTCTTATATTATATTTAAAACTAGAAATACTTTGTGTTTTACTGAAGTAAAATTAATGAAAACCTCGTTTATAGCAACAAGCACTATGATTAAGGGTTTTCTTCTTTGTAAAATAAAATATTAAGCGCTGTTATTCTGAGGGTTATAGTTCTGGTACAAGTGAATAAATATATAGGACAATAAAAAAGGCAATTTCAATTAATTGAAATTGCCTTTTTTATTATTAAAAGTTGTGTATAAGTCTTTTGTAATTTTAAGCTAAAATATTTTCTAAAGCTATTTTTTCTTCTTCAGCTAAAGTAGAGTCGACTAAAATTCTTCCACTGTACTCGTCTATAGTGATTTTTTTACGAGAAGCAATTTCAATTTGAACTTGAGGTGGAATCGTAAAAAAAGATCCACCTGCAGCGCCTCTTTCGATAGAAACTACTGCCAAACCATTTTTTACATTAGAACGAATTCTATTATAAGCTTTTAACAAATGAGCGTCAATTTTTTCAGATAACTCAGTAGATAGTTTGTTCATTAACACTTCTTCTTTTTCCGTTTCTTTAGTTATTGCGTCTAGCTCAGTCTTTTTATGGTCTAAATGAACATGTTGTCTATCTAACTTAACAGAAGTGGTCACTATAATTTCATTTTTATGCTCAATCTTAACTCTATATTCTTTAATACGTTTTTCTGCCAATTCAGCTTCTAAACCTTGATATTCAATTTCTTTTGTTAAAGAATCAAATTCACGGTTATTACGTACGCTTTCTTGTTGTTTTTCGTATTTTTTAGAAGCTGTTTTAGATTCTTCAATAGTTAATTTTTTAGCAGTAATATCTGCTTCGTAATCAGAAACATCTTCCTTTAATTTAGAAAGTCTTGTTGATAGACCAGCTACTTCATCTTCCAAATCCTCGATTTCTAAAGGTAATTCTCCACGTACACTTCTAATTGTATCAATTCTTGAATCAATCAATTGTAATCTGTAAAGTGATCTTAGTTTTTCTTCAACACTTAGTTCTTTGCTCTTAGCCATGTCTATATATAATAAATAGGATTCGTAATTTTATCTGATAAAATGATTGCAAAATTAGTGAATTTTTTTGTAAGATAATCTACTAATAGTTTTTTTGTGAACTGTTCAGATTCATAATGACCAACATCTGTGATGAGTAGTTGATTTTCAGCTTTGTAGAATTCGTGGTATTTAAAGTCTGAGGAGATAAATGCATCGGCGCCTGCGTTTTTTGCGTTTTCTATGGCAAAACTACCAGAGCCACCTAAAACAGCGACTTTTTTAATAGTTTTTCCTGTGAGTTTAGAATGTCGAATACAATCCGTTTTTAAAGTGTTTTTTACGAATTTCAAAAAAGGAAGCTCTTCCATTTCTTGTTCAAATTCGGCGATCATTCCCATTCCAATTTGCTGATGTTTGTTTTCTATAGTTGTGATTTCATAGGCAACTTCTTCATAGGGGTGGTTGTCAAACATGGCTTTTAAGATCTCGCCTTCAAGATGTTTTTCGAATATGACACTGATAACAATTTCTTTTTCAATATGTAAAACACCTTTCTCTCCAATAGTTGGGTTAGAATCTTTTCCTCCACGATAAGTTCCAAACCCTTCCGCATTAAAACTGCAATTGTCGTAATTACCAATTTTACCAGCTCCTTTAGAGAACATTGCTTTTCGTAAACGTTCAGCATTTTCAAGAGGAACATAAGTAAGCAATTTTTTTATGGTGTTTTTTTGAGGGATTAAAATTTGTTTGTTTTGAAGCCCTAAAACATCACATATTTTTGAACTGACTCCGTTAAAAGAATTATCAAGAGCGGTATGCATTGAGTAAATAGCAATGTCATTTTTGATTGCTTTGATGATTACTTTTTCTATATAATTTGAACCATTTATTTTTTTTAATCCTGAGAAAATAATTGGGTGGAAGCTAACGATTATATTGCAGTTCTTTTCAATAGCCTCGTCAACAACATTTTCTAAGGTGTCTAATGTAATCAACACTCCTGTAACTTCTTCTGAATAATCACCAACCAATAGTCCTACATTATCAAAACTTTCGGCATAATTCAAAGGAGATAACTCTTCTAAGCTATTGGTAATATCTTTTACTGTTGTCATATTTTAATGTATTTGATATCAAAAGTAAAAAATATAGTTGAATTCTTTGGAGTATGCTAAACGTATTTACTTATTTTTGTTTTGTGATTATTTTGATATAAATAAAACATTAGATGATTCAAAAAAAATTTATTAAAGGACTTCGATGGGTTTTAGCTCCATTTTCTATTTTGTATGCTTTGGTGCTTAGTATTCGAAATGTTTTGTTTGATAATAAAATATTAAAGCAAACTAGTTTTGAGGCTCCTGTTATTGCCGTAGGAAATTTAAGTGTTGGTGGTACTGGAAAAACGCCTCAAATTGAGTATTTAATTCGTTTGTTGCAAGACAATTATACAATTGCTGTTTTAAGTAGAGGATATAAACGAAAATCTAAAGGTTTTGTATTGGCAGTTAAAGAAACGACTGTTGAAGAAATCGGAGATGAGCCTTTTCAGTTTCACAATAAGTTTGATAAGATTTCTGTTGCTGTGGATTCTGATAGAACAAATGGTATAAAACAGTTGTTGGAAAATGACCCTAGTATAAATTTAATTTTATTGGATGATGCCTATCAGCATAGAAAAGTCAGTGCTAAGTTTTATATATTATTAACTTCCTATGATCAGAGATACACCCAAGATTTTGTGCTGCCGTTGGGAAATTTAAGAGAATCTAGAAGCGGAGCAAAGCGTGCAAATGCAATAGTGGTTACAAAATGTCCTGCGAGTCTTACGCTTAAAGAAAGGGATAATATTGTCAAAGAAATAAAACCGCTGAATCACCAAAGAGTGTTTTTTAGTGGTATTGTCTATGATGATACGATACATTCTAAAACGATTTCTTTGCCTTTATATAAATTGAATGATTACGAAATCGTATTGGTAACTGGTATAGCAAAACCAAAACCACTAGTGGAGTATTTGATTACAAATGAAATAAAATTCAAACATTTGGGATTTCCTGATCACCATGATTTCAAGTCTTCTGATATAAGTAAAATCAACAAAATTTTTGGTGAAATTGAAAACCCAAAGAAACTAATATTAACTACAGAAAAAGACTCGACAAGACTTTCAGATTCAATTTCTGGTGTATTCTCGCTAGGAATAAAAACATCGATTATCGAAACTGAAAAGTTTAATTCTTTTGTGAAAAGTGGGATTTAGGCTTGTTAACGTCTAGGGTGAAATTTTTCAACTACTTGTTTTAAATGTCTTCTGTCTAGATGCATATAAATTTCTGTCGTTGTTATACTTTCATGTCCTAACATTTGCTGTATAGCCCTTAAATCCGCTCCTCTTTCTAATAAATGTGTTGCAAAAGAATGGCGAAAGGTATGTGGACTTATTTTTTTATCTATTCCTGCCTCCAAAGAAAGATTTTTAATGATGGTGAAAATCATATTTCGTGTCAGTTGTTTTCCTCTTCGGTTTAAAAACAAAGTATCTTCATGTCCTTTGACAGGAGAGCTTTGTGATCGGGTACACTTTACGTACCTGTTTATCAGTTGTTGAGTTTCGTGATTTATTGGAACAAATCGTTGTTTGTCACCTTTGCCTATAACTCGGATAAAACCTTCATCAAAAAACAAATCAGATATTTGCAAAGAAATTAATTCGCTTACCCGTAATCCACAACTATATAAGGTTTCTAAGATGGTTTTGTTTCGTTCTCCTTGTGGGTGACTTAAGTCTATGGTTTCAATTAGCAAATCTATCTCTGAAAGAGAAAGGGTGTCCGGTAGTGTTCTTCCTGTTTTTGGTGTTTCTATCAATTCTGTAGGATTGTCCTCACGATATTTTTCGAAAATTAAATAATCAAAAAAACTTCTTAATCCAGAAATTAATCTAGCTTGTGATTTAGCGTTGCAGGTTTTAGAATTAGTGTAAATAAATTCCAATAGTATTTCTTTGTTGATTTTATCTGGGGATGTTTTTATAAAGTTAATTTCTAAATGTGTTAATAGTTTTTTGATGTCTCTTTGATAGCTTTCAATAGTGTTGATTGCCATGCCTCTTTCAATAAGAAGGTGGTTTTTAAAGTCATCTAATAGCTGTATCCATTTCATTGTTGTAAATATATCAAAGCTTTTTCTTTATAGAGAAACAAAAAAACAAAAAATTTCATTGTTAATTCAAGAACATTCTTATTTTTGTTTTTATAATCGATAACAATGAAAATACTTGTTTTAAACGGACCAAATTTAAATTTATTAGGTAAAAGAGAACCTGAGATTTATGGAAGTGCATCTTTTGAAGATTGTTTTTCTGGATTAAAAGAGAAGTTTGATACTGTAGAATTGGAATATTTTCAATCCAACTACGAAGGAGCTTTGATAGATAAATTGCACGAAGTTGGGTTTAGCTATGATGGAATTGTATTAAATGCAGGTGCGTATACACATACTTCTGTGGCTATTGCAGATGCAATAAAAGGGATAAAAACCCCAGTTGTTGAAGTACATATTTCAAATGTGCATCAACGTGAAGAATTCCGTCACAAATCTTTTTTGTCAGCTGTATGTACAGGTGTTATTTTAGGTTTTGGACTGAAGAGCTATGAGTTGGCGATTCAGAGTTTTGTCGATTAGAATTATACTTACAGAGCAGTTAGAATAATATACCCCAAATTATTCTATTTGGTTCGTAGGTTTGTTTACAGATTCTTAAAGGGGGAAATTATGGATAAAAACGATTGGCTTTTTGAAATTACTCCTAAAAACAAATTACTTGATTTTAATTTTAAAGAAATCTGGGCTTATAGAGATTTGTTGATTCTTTTTGTAAAAAGAGATGTAATTACCCTGTATAAGCAAACTATTTTAGGACCTCTATGGTATCTTATTCAGCCCTTATTTACTTCTATTATTTTCACCATCGTTTTTAATAAAATAGCAAATATCCCTACGAATGGAGTTCCTCCATTTTTATTTAATTTAGCTGGTATTACAGCTTGGAGTTATTTTAAGGATTGTTTGATTGCAACCTCGGATACTTTTAAAAAAAATGAAGCAATTTTCGGGAAAGTATATTTCCCTAGAATAATTATGCCAATGTCGATAATTGTTTCCAATTTATTGAAATTTGGTATTCAATTGGTTGTTTTTTTCTTGTTTTACGGATATTATGTGTTTCAAGTAGTGCCTATAAATTTGTCTTTAAACTTATTATATTTACCAATATTAATCATTTCTATGGGCATGATGGGGCTTGGACTGGGAATGATTATTTCTTCTATGGTAACAAAATATAGAGACCTTACCTTTTTAGTGTCATTTGGTGTACAGCTGTTGATGTATTTGTCTGCTGTTGTATATCCGATAGAATTGATGAGGGAGAAGATGAATGAATATGCTTGGGTGGTAGAATATAACCCTATGACTACTATTATTGTAACTTTTAGAAATATAGTATTAAATACCAATACAGTTTCTATTGTAGAAATAGGATCGATGCTTGCAATATCCTTTATTTTATTTATATTTGGAATGTTGGTTTTTAACAAAACGGAAAAAAGTTTTATAGATACGATATAATTATGAGTGATGTTATTTTAAAAGTAGAAAACCTCTCTAAACAATATCGACTAGGAACGATAGGTACTGGTACAATCAGCCATGATCTAAATAGGTGGTGGGCTGGTATTAGGGGTAAAGAAGATCCCTATTTGAAAATTGGAGAAACAAATGATCGCTCTAAAAAAGGAGAGTCCGAATATGTTTGGGCATTAAAAGATATTAATTTTGAGGTAAAAAGAGGCGAAATTTTAGGCATAATAGGAAAGAATGGAGCTGGGAAATCAACTCTTTTAAAAATCCTTTCTAAAGTTACTGGTCCTACAACAGGTGTCATAAAATATAATGGAAGAATAGCGTCTTTACTTGAAGTTGGAACAGGGTTTCATCCTGAAATGACTGGAAAAGAAAATGTATTTTTGAATGGTGCTATTTTAGGAATGACCAAAAAAGAAATTTCTTCTAAATTAGATGAAATTATTGAGTTTTCAGGTTGTGAACGATTTATAGATACTCCTGTAAAAAGATATTCTAGCGGAATGAAAGTGCGTTTGGCTTTTGCCGTGGCTGCATTTTTAGAACCCGATATATTAGTTGTAGACGAAGTATTAGCTGTTGGTGATACAGAGTTTCAGAAAAAAGCGATTGGTAAGATGCAGGATATTTCTAACACAGAAGGAAGAACAGTTTTATTTGTGAGTCATGATATGGCAGCAATTAGCTCTTTATGTTCGATATGTATATTATTGGAATATGGTTATGTAAAAGAAGTGGGTGAGACTAAGCAGGTTATTAATAACTATTTGACCTGTAAAACAAATACTTTATTAAGTAACGTGTTTTTTAAAGATGATTTGTACTTAAAATCTTTTAAATTATTGTCAAAACAAAGAGAAAGGATAGATTTCGTATTATTTGATTCAACTATAATTTTTGAAGTTGAGATTGAAAGTAAAAGAGAAATTGTGAATGATTTTATTTTAGAGTTTAAGGTGAAATCTGATTCAGAAAGAGTTTTATCAACATTTTCTACTTATTTGAATAAGTATCAATTTAAAACCAACGGAGGTTATTCAAGAAAATTATCTTGTGTAGTAGATTCCGTTAGTTTGATTCCTGGTAAGTATTCTATTGATATTATCATTATTAAATATATGGAAGGTGATAAGTTAGCGAAATTAAGTGATGTTTATAATTTTGAAGTTGTACGGTCAAATAATTTTATATTCTCAAATAAAATAAAATCAAAATTCCATGGAGACTTTATTATGAAATATAAATGGAGTTAAAATGAATGAAAAAATTTTAATTATTGGACCATTTGGTAATAATGGAGGTAGAGAACTTGAAGGGAGTTTTATTGCAAAAACTTTAAGTCAGTTTTATAATGTTGAATTATTTACTACAGGTAATTATTATGAAAAATCAGAAGTGACATCTTTTTGCAAAAACATTTCTTTCAATGGAGTTAATAAGTTATTATATGATTCAAACTTGCTGATTAATATTTTAATAAAAGTGCTTTCTTTTTTTAAGAGAAATAATTTACCAAATCATTTTAGAACTGGAAATAAATATTTAAAAAAACACTTTAAAATAGAAAAACTTAAGAAATCTATATTAGAGGAAAAAATAAAGGAGAATAATATAATTTTTATTTGTGCACAATTATCTTCTAGTTACATGAAAGATATAATTAATATCGCAAAATTTTATAATAAAAAAATTTTATTTAGAACAACAGGCACAATAAAAGAGAGAACATTTGAAGATTTTGAATTTTTAAAAAAAGTAGATATTTTCATTCATCATTCACTAAACAACGTTAATAATTTTGAGAAATTTTATTATAAACACACTTATAAAATTATAGATCAATGTTCGTTTATAGAAAAAAAATTATTAAGAAACTCTCCTAAAAAAGGAAGAATTAAAAAATTTCTTGTATTATCAAGATTATCCGAAGAAAAAGGAATAGAGAACGTAATAGAAAGTTTTAATTGTTGTACAAATAAAGAACTATTATTGATTTGTGGTGATGGAGTTTTAGAAAAAAAGTTGAAGTTAAAAGCTAAAAACAATCCAAGAATTATTTTTAAGGGATTTGTAAGTCAAGATGAATTACCAGACGTTTTTAAAGAAATTGATTGTTTGATAATTTCTTCAACAGAAGAAGCAGGACCAATTACTGGTATTGAGGCAATGGCATCTGGAGCGTTAATTATATCAACTAGAGTTGGAGCTATGAAAGAAAGATTAGATAAAGATTGTTTTTGGTATGATGGTTCGTTGAAGGATTTAGAAAAAAAAATAATAGAAACTAAAAACTTAGATATTATTAAAGTAAATGAATTGTCTATTAGTATTAAAAACAGGTATTTGAACTATAATTCGAAAGATATAATCAGTGGGAAATATCTTGATATTTTAGATGAAGCTGTGAAATATTAAAATAAATGAAAATAATATTAATCACTGGTGTTGCAAGTAATGTCAGAGGAACTTTGGTATATAGCCTGTCAAAAGACATGAATAATAAAATAATCATATTAGATAATCTTTCTACATGTTCTTTCGATAAGATACCTAAATTTTCGAATGTTGAGTTTATCAAAGTTATGTAAATGATTATAATGAAATTTCGCCATTTTTTTGTAGGTATAAATCTGATATTGTTTTTCATTATACCGAAGTTGAAGGAATAAAAAGAACTTAAAAACCCTGTAATTGATTAAAAGACATTGATGATATAAAAAATGTATTTACATTATCTAAAAAAAAGAAAGTAAAAAGAGTTTTTTATTCTAGTTTTTCGGAGGTATCTAGAGAACCTTTTGAAACACCTCAAAATAAAAATACAACACCTCTAAATTCTATACTCCCTTATGCAATTGTAAAGAATGTCGGTGAAGCTTTTTTGTTATCTTATAGCGAATAATATAGGTTTAATTACACCATATTCCGTTTTTTTAATATGTATAGAACCTAATCAAAGTAATGATTTTGTAGTGCTAATTTTTTTAAAAGCTGCTCTAAATAATGAATGTTTATATCAACAGACAAGATCATTTTGTTATGTAAAATACAATGTAGATACACTGAATAATTAAGGTTACGTGAATAGAGTTTTAAAGGTAGGAAGTGATGTTGAAATGAGTATTCTATGTTTCGTAGAAAAAATTATTTGCTTGACCAGTTCAAAATTAATAATAGAGCACTCACTTACGTTTGAAGAAGGATTAAATAAATTTATAGAATTTTATGAGAATAGGAGTTAACCCAGAAAAAAATAAAAATTCACAAATTCAATATAAAAAGCATAGAATAATTATTCCTGTTTATATACCTGAATCGGACGATGCTTATTTCATGAATTTATTAGCAGTTTTTAAAGTATCTATGAATTCTCTTCTTAATACAATTGATATTAATAACACCTTAATAACAGTAATAAATAATAACTGTAAAAAAGAAGTTACAAAATATGTTAATTCATTATTAAGCGAAGGACTTATTGATAAGCATGTAATATATAAAGAAAATTACGGAAAAGTATTTACAATTTTATCTGAAGCAAGGGCATCTTATGAAGATTTTATTACAATTGCAGATGCAGATGTATTTTATTTTAATGAATGGGAAAATAAAGTATTTGAGGTTTTTAGAAACTTTGAAAAAGCTGGAGTAGTAGCTCCTTTACCTTCACCTCATGCTGCTTTGTATAATAATGTGTCGTTATTTGGTTGTCTTTGGGGTAGACCTAAAATGAAGAATGTGGTAGACTCTGACTCATTTAAGCTTTTTGAAGAAGGCACCAACAACTCTAAAATATTTCAAGACAGAAAGTACAACTGGAAAGAGAAACAATATTATTTGGAGCATAATAGTATAAAAACTTGTGTTGGAAGTGGTCATTTTATAGCGACTTATAGGAACATTTTTAAACAAATCGCCATTTTAAAGCCAAAATATGTGTTTAAACAAGCTGATGAAAATAAACATTTAGATCAACCTTTTGATCTTTTAGGTCTTTGTCGTTTATCAACACTTACTACAAATGCTTATCATTTAGGGAATACCATTCCTAATTGGGTTAAAAATTATGTTTTTAACAATGAGAAAGTTAGAATACCAATATCAAACAATAAGAAAATTAAAAATTTCAATATCTACTTTTTTAAATTATATATTTTTAAATTTTTGAAGGTTTATAAATTAATTTAAAAGTAAAATAGAAGTATCTTAGTTTTTGGTATCAATTGAAGTTTCATATGTATACACATAAAACAATCACAATAAAACTCGCAAATAAACATGAATTTATTCACGAGGTATATGTGTTGTCTATATATCGTTATGAAATCAAAGAAAAGACCTTAGAATTTGGGCGTAAATTTCTTGAACCCCATCAAATATTTGTTGGATATCAGGCTTCTAATGTTTAAGTTTTAAAACTTTGTGTTAGAAAAAACAGTAAATGATTGATACAGTTGTCTTATTAAAAGCAACATATCTTTTATGGTCTAATAGACTATTGTGCTAAGAATATAAATATATTTAGGAAGCTCTTGATATTATAAATTTCGAATTATATTAAAAAGGTATGATAATTGAGAAAAAAATAAAAGTTGAATACAGAATATTTAGTAGAATATGAGGAACCCTTTATTTGAAGAATTAATTAGAAAAAATGGATTTTAAATGATATTTATTATAGCAGAAATAGCGCAAGCACATGATGGTAGCTTAGGAATGGCTCATGCCTATATTGATGCTGTAGCCAAATCGGGATGTAATGCGATTAAATTCCAAACCCATATTGCTGAAGCAGAAAGTAGTGAATTTGAACCTTTTCGAGTGAAATTTTCAAAACAAGATGCTACACGTATGCAGTATTGGAAACGAATGGAATTTTCTTTGGAACAATGGAATACTCTAAAAGAACATTGTGATGAAAAAGGGATCGAGTTTATGAGTTCTCCTTTTAGCAATGCTGCAGTAGATTTATTAGAAGAAGTAGGGGTAAAGCGATACAAAGTTGGATCTGGTGAGGTTACTAATTTTGTGCTTCTTGAAAAATTAGCACAAACAGGAAAACCCGTAATTATTTCTTCTGGAATGAGCTCCTTCGATGAATTGGATAAAACAGTTGCTTTCTTGAAAAGTAGAAATATTGAATATTCCATATTACAATGTACTACAGCGTACCCTACATCACCAAAACAATATGGTTTGAATGTGATTCAAGAATTGAAAAAACGTTACAAGGTACCTGTTGGTTTTTCAGACCATTCATCATCTATTGAAGCTTGTATTGCAGCAACTACTTTAGGTGCTGAGATATTGGAAGTTCATGTAGTTTTTGACAAAGAAATGTTTGGTCCTGATGCAAAATCATCTTTAAATTTCCCAGAAGTAACAGAGTTAGTAAAAGCAGTAAATAATATTCAAATAGCGCTAGATTATCCTGTTGATAAAAATAACAATTCACAATATTGTGAATTAAAAAAAAAATTTGAAAAATCATTGGCTGTCAACAAAGATTTAATGAAAGATCACACTCTAACTTTTTTAGATTTAGAAACAAAAAAGCCAAAAGGATATGGTATTTTAGCAAGTGAATATGAGAGTATATTAGGTAAAAGGCTAAATAAAAACTTAAATAAATGGGAATTTTTAAATTTTGAAGATTTAATAGGTTGATATGCAATTAAAAAAAATATGTGTAGTTGTTACAGCTCGTGCTTCTTATAGCCGAATAAAAACGGCTTTAATAGCAATAAAAAATCATCCTGAATTGGAGTTGCAGTTAGTTATTGCTGGTTCAGCTTTGTTAGGACGCTATGGAAATGCAGTTGAATTTATTGAAAAAGATGGTTTTATCATTGCTGAAAAGGTATTTATGGTTTTAGAAGGGGAAAATCCTACTTCTATGGCAAAAACTACAGGATTGGGAGTAATGGAACTGGCAAATGTTTTTTATAAACTGAGACCTGATGCTGTTATTACGATTGCAGATAGGTTTGAAACAATAGCAACCAGTATTGCCGCTGCCTATCAAAATATACCTTTAATACATATTCAAGGTGGTGAAGTAACGGGTAATATTGATGAAAAAGTAAGACATGCCAATACAAAATTAGCAGACTTACATTTGGTGGCTTCTGAAGATGCTAAACAGCGTGTGATTAAAATGGGTGAAAATCCGGATATGGTTTTTAATACAGGTTGTCCATCATTAGATTTAGCAAATAAAATTAAAAAGAATCCGAAATTAGATTTTGATCCAATTAAAAAATATGGAGGCGTTGGAGCGGATATTAATTGGAAGGATGGTTATTTAGTTGTAATGCAGCACCCTGTAACTACAGAATATCAATCAGCGAGAAAAGATGTAGAAGAAACATTAACAGCTGTTTATGAATTGGACATTCCTGCTTTTTGGTTTTGGCCTAATGGAGATGCCGGATCTGATGGAACTTCGAGTGGAATAAGATCATTCAGAGAGATCTATAAACCTAAAAACATCCGCTTTTTTAAAAATATGGAGCCAGATGATTTTTTACGGTTATTAGTAAACTCTAGGTGTTTAATTGGGAATTCAAGTGTTGGAATACGTGAATGTTCTTATTTGGCTGTACCAGTTGTTAATATTGGAACAAGACAAAATAAAAGAGAAAGAGCTTCGAATGTATTAGATACTGTTTATGATAAAAATGAAATTATAAAAGCTATTAATAATAGAGTTGAAACCAATCAAATTGTTTCAGAAAACATATATGGAGACGGTGAATCTGGACAAAGAATAGCTGAAATTTTAGCTACTACAACTTTCTCTTTTCATAAAACAATTATGTATTAATGAAAACATTAGGAATTATACCTGCCAGAGGAGGATCTAAAGGAGTTACAAAGAAAAATATTCGTTTGGTTGATGGTGAACCATTAATTTATTATGCTATAAAAGCAGCTCAAGAAAGTTTGCTTTTAACAAATTGTGTTGTTACAACTGATGATGATGCGATTATTGAAGTCGTGAAAAAATATAATTGTAATTTTCAAAAAAGAGATATAAGCAACGCTCAAGACAATACACCAATTGAGCCAGTAATTACGGAAGTTTTAGAAAAGCTAAATAAAGACTACGAATTAATTATTTTATTACAGCCTACTGCACCAATACGTACAGGAAAAGACATTGATAATGTCATAGAGATGTTTAAGAATGATAGTACAACCGAATCAGTAGTATCTGTTATAGAGCTAAATGATATTCATCCTGCCCGTATGTATACTATAGATGATTTTTTGAAAATGTTGCCATTAAATAAAATGGATGAACGAAAAATAAGACAAGATTTGACACCTGTATATTTACGAAACGGTTGTATATATGCTGTTACTACATCTGCTTTTTATAAAGAAAATAAACTGATAACAAATAACAAAAAAGCATATGTTATGCCTGAGTCTATGTGGGCAAATATTGATACAGAAAGAGATCTATTAATAACTGAAGTTTTAGTGAAAGAATGGAGAAAAGGTAAGCTATAAAACATGAAGAAATTTAAAACCCATATTTCAGGGATTGATAGTTTATCTATTATTGCTTATAGCTTGTTGTATAAATTTTCTGAAATAGACTATAAGTCAATACTTTCCGTAATAGAATTAAAAGAATCGTTAAATAGTTGTGATGTTTTTTGGTTTCGGTTAAATCATAAATTAACAAGAGATATTTTACAAAATGTAAGATGTAAATACATTTTATGCGCTGTTACCGGTCTAGATCATATAGATATTAAAGCTTGTAATGATTTAGGAATTACAATAATTAGTCTAAAAGGTGAAAAAGAATTTTTAAAAGAAGTAAGAGCTACAGCTGAACATACAATTGGATTGATGTTGTCTCTTATAAGAAAATCAAAAAAAGCATTTATACATACAGAGTCTGGAGAATGGAATCGTTATTTATTTCAAGGAACAGAATTGTATAAAAAAAAAAATAGGAATATACGGTTTAGGGCGATTAGGAAAAATAGTTGCAGAATATGCTACTGTATTCGGAATGGAAGTATATTATTATGATATTGAAAAACAAAATACTTCGAGTGATTATATTAATTGTAATTCAGCTGAAGAATTATGCTCTAGAGTAGATGTTTTGTCTATTCACCTACCATATAACGCACACACACACTTTATTATAAATAAGGATGTGCTTAAGCTTATGAAATCATCTATAATTATTGTTAATACTGCACGTGGAGGAGTTGTAAATGAAAATGATTTATTAGAGTATTTAAGAAATTCTAAAATTTCGGGATATGCCACAGATGTTTTATATGGAGAACCAAATATTAAGAATCATCCTTTAATTGACTACGCAACTCAGCATGATAATTTAATTGTCACACCACATATTGCGGGTAATACATTTGAATCAATAGAGAAGACAGAAAATTTTATTGCAAATAAATTATATGATTTAATCATGAAATAAATGAAAAAAATAGGAATTGTAATAGCTGATGGAGTAGGGTATAGAAATTTTATTATGAGTGATTTTATTAATGAAGCTAAGCTAAAATTTGATGTCATTTATATTTATTCAGGTTTATTGAAATCTGTTTACAATGAAAATGATATTGAAGGTATAAAATTTAGAGAATTAGATATCTATAGGGAAAGCAAGAAGTCTTGGTTTTATAGAAAATTAAAAGAAGTTGCACATTTACAGAATCACAAATCTTTTTTTGGAATTAATACAAGTTTACAAAATGGAATTCCCAAAAGTTTAAAACCAAATAAAGCAAAACTGATAAAGTTAATTTATATACTAACAAGTGTCTTTAAAAACGAAAAGTATATTAGTTTTTTCGAGAAGTTACAGTATAAATCATTCCAAAATGATACAATTAGTAAAGCATATGTAGCTGTTTTGAAAGAAGATAAACTAAATCATTTATTTTTCACACATCAAAGACCAGCAAATTTAGCCCCTTTGTTGGGAGCTGCAAAAACATGTGGAATCAGCACTAGTAGTTTTATTTTTAGTTGGGATAATTTAATTTCAAAAGGAAGAATGCTCGGAAGTTTTAACTCCTTTTTTGTTTGGAGTGATTTAATGAAAAGTGAATTACATTATTTTTATCCAAAAGTAAAAAAAGAAGATATAAAAATTGTTGGAACACCTCAGTTTGAACCTTATGTGTTAGACAGGTATTACAGAGATGAAAAATATTTTTATAATCGATTTGATTTTGATGACTCTAAAAAAACTATTTATTATAGTTGTGGGGATGTTTCTACGAGTAAATCAGATCCTCTTTATATTACGATCATCGCAAAAGCTATTAGAGATAAAAGAATTCAGTCGTTAAATTTTGTAGTAAGAACTTCACCAGCAGAGGGTAATTCTCGATTTTTAGATATAAAAAACGAATATCCTTTTATCAAATGGAATTTTCCGAAATGGAATTTAACAAGAGAAAATCATACAGAAACTTGGTCTCAAAGAGTTCCAAAGTTTGAAGATTTGTGTGATTTAAGAGCATTACTTACATTTTCTGATATCAATATTAATATGTGCTCAACTATGGGATTAGATAGTATGATTTTTGATAAACCTGTAATTAATCCTGTTTTTGGTAATGATGAAAATGGACTATATAATGATCAAAAGTATTTAAAGTATGATCATTATAAAAATGTTGTAGAAAGTAGATCTGTTGTAATTGCAACAAATGAAAATGAGTTAATAGAAGCTATAAATAATTCATTGAGAAATCCTGCAGAAGCAAGTAAACAACGACAAGAAATTTTAAAATTAGAAATTAGCAAGCCTTTAAAAGGGACAAGTAAGAGGATTGTAAAAGAATTAATGAAATTTTAAAGTAAATTGACTCTGTTTGCTAGTGATGTACAATTCTATAAAATCACCTTATTAATAGGTGTCAATATATCGTTTTATTTTATTGCCATAACTATATATTGACGCCGAGTTTATGGTTTGAAGGGTAACAATGGATATGTTGGTACAGAACTCCACTATAATTAGTAAGTGCTTTAAAATAAAGACATACAATATGCCACATAATACCGTTATAAAATAGTTGGGTTTTATTATTAAAGTTACAAAAGGGAGTAATTGATGTAAGAAAAATGAATTATAATGAAAAAAATATTAATTGTTTTTTAAACAAGGCTAAATGCTATAAAATTGACACCCTTGGTTAGGAAATTAGTACAATCTTTGTACAAATTGTGAATTCTTTAAAATTAATTTAAATGAGAAAAGCAGCAGTTGTTTGTAACTATATTTTAAAACGAGATAGAATTGGTGGAATGGATCGTTTTTTTGTTTTGTTTGATGAACAATTAAAAGAAAAAGGTTATGCTGTAGATTGGTTTTTTACGGACTATACTACTTTTGAGTTTTATAATAAATTGAATATATATAGTGCTAATAATTCATCGATTGAAAAAAAGTTTTTAGAAAATTTATCTAATTATGATATTATTATTACTCATTTTACGGAATTGTGTGCTAAGTTTTATCGTGATATTAAGGTGAATAATCCAAATTCATATGTGATTTCAGTAGACCATAACCCCAGACCTTTAGCTGGTTTTCCTTTAAAAAAAAGAATTATAAAATATATCAAGTCTATTTTATATGCGAGCTATATAGATAAATTCATTGCTGTTTCTAAATATTCAGAAGAACATTTAGTAAATGATTTTGGAAAAAGAATACAAAAAAAAATAGTAGTTGTTTATAACGGTATTTTATCAAATAATTTTTTAGAAAAACAATCTTATCGTTACGGTGGGCGTTTTATTGTAGCCTGCCATCTAAGAAAAGAAAAAGGTATTCAATTCTTAATCAATGCTATTGGAAGTTTAAATACTTTTGATCAAAAAAAAATAAAAGTAGACATTTATGGAGAAGGTCCATATTCAGAGACATTAAAGGTTTTAGTAAATGAATTAAATTTAGAGACAGTTATTTTATTTAAAGGGTCTGTTCCTAATTTACATGAAATCTATTATCAATATGATTATTTAATCCATCCTTCTTTAGGAGAAACATTTTGTTATACTGTTGTTGAATCTCTTTTATGTAAGCTACCTGTAATTACAACTAAATGCGCAGGTAATGTACTTGGATTGGTGAAAAATAAACGAAATGGTTTTATATTTGAAGAAGCGGATAAAAAAGAGTTAACGGTGATATTAAGTGATATTATTAATGATATTAGAACAATTAATAAGTCTAATTTCGAATCTGTTATTTTACCAGATTTATCATTATCTAAAATGGTTTACAATCATATAAATCTATTACCATGAATATAGCTTTTATTACACCTGAATATCCTATCAGTAGTTTTAGTGGAAATATTGGAGGTATAGGAACCTTTACAAAGACTTTAGCCGAACAATTAATTAAAAATAATTGTAATGCAACTATTTTTATACATAGCCAATTTAACGAAGAAGTGATAACTGAAAATGGGGTAGAAATTCATTTGGTGAAAAAGAAAGTCGTAAAAGGAATTACTTGGTATACTAATAGAAGATATTTTAATAAGTATGTAAATAAGGTCGTCAAACAAAAAAACATACAAGTCATAGAAGCCCCTGAGTGGACGGGTTTTACAGCTTTTATGAAATTTAACTGTCCGTTAGTTATTCGATTACATGGTTCGGACACTTATTTTTGTGATTTAGAAAACAGAAACGTAAAAGTAAAAAATAAATTTTTTGAAAAGAAAGCTTTAACTGGTGCTGATAAAATTATAGGAGTCAGTAATTTTGTAGCGAAGAAAACCCAAGGATTGTTTAAGTTAAATAATGATATTGATGTAATTCATAATACAATTGACACAGTATTATTTACACCAAATCATCAACAAGTAAAATCAAAAACATTATTGTATTTTGGAACGATTATTAGGAAAAAAGGAGTTTTAGAAATAGCCAAAGCTTTTAACAAAGTGATAGAAAAAGATAAAGATGTTCAATTGTGTTTGTTGGGAAGAGACAATGTAGATATTATTACAGAAAAATCAACATTAACCATATTTAGAGGATTATTATCGGAAAAAGCTAAAGCTAATTTTAAGTATTATGAAGCCCTTCCTTATCAAAAAGTGATAAAATATATTCAACGATCAGACATTGTGTTATTACCTAGTTTTGCAGAAGCTTTTCCTATGACATGGTTAGAGGCAATGGCTTTAGAAAAAAAGTTGGTGACTTCTAATATTGGTTGGGCAAAAGAATTAATGATAGATGGCGTTACTGGTTTTACGGTGAATCCTAAGGATTCAAATAAATTTTCTGAAAAGATATTAGAACTGTTACATGATAACACTTTAGCTAGCCAAATGGCAATAAATGCAAGGAATAGAATTATTAATGAGTTTGATATACAGCAATCAATGGTTAAGAATATTGTGATGTATAAATCAATATTAAAATAACATGGAATTAAATAAATACATTACATCTACTAACGAAGTATTGTTATACATTGGAGAACCTGATTTTAATTTATTAAATAATTTATCTAATGGGCCTGGAGATATCTGGCATAGCTCATTAGATCAAGGTTTTACAGACTGTTTTCAAGATCTAAAATATCAAACATCTGTATATTGGTGGTTTTTAAATGATTTTAAAAATCAAAATTCAGTAGTTTGTTGGCGAATAAACGTCAATGCTTTTGTCATTAGAGAAACTGTTTGGGCTCAGTTAGGAGGTCTAGATACTCAGTATGAATCTCTTTTGGTATCTGGATTAGATTTTGGATACAATTTGTTGCGTAATCAAAACGGAGTACCATTATCTGTAAAAGAATTGTTTCCCGCAGAAGAGAATAATATTAAAATTTCTACACAAGATAGATATACCTTTTTCTTTAAAAACTTTAAAGCACAACATCCATTTTATATGTTATTGAGAAAAGGTGTTTTTAAATTTCCATTTGAGTTTAAAGCCTACTTAAAAGCAAAAAACAATGCCGTTAAATATGTTGAAAAGATTATAAAACCAAGAATTTTAAGCGAAATTAAAGGGAAACCAACTGTGAGTTTGGTGATTCCTACTATGAGAAGACAGGTATATACTCAAGTTTTATTAGAGGATCATAAAAATCAATCTTACTTAATTAAAGAAGTAGTTATATTGGATGCAACTCCTAAGGAGGAAAGAGAAAGTCAATTTTATAGAAATGAAGATTTTCCTTTTGAAGTAGTTGTAAAATGGCAAACAACTAAAGGAAGTTGTAGAGCCAGAAACGAAGCAATTGATTTGTGTACAGGAGATTATATTATTTTTGCTGATGATGATGTAAGAGTATTACCAGATTTTGTTGAAAATCACATAAAATTATTACAAACTTACAAAGCAGCTGCTTGTAATGGTTTAGATATTATGGCAGAGAATGTCCGTCAGAGCTTGATCGATTTAGAAAAGAGATTGAATAAAATAGAAAATAAGCGCTGGAAAGTTGGTGTATCCTCTATGTTTAGTAATGCTAATTCTTGTGTTCGCAGAGATGTTATACAAGAACTAATAGGAAATGATGTGAATTTTGACGGAGGTTATGGAGAAGATTCTGATTTTGGATTGTCAATTTTAAAAAAGGGGCATGTATTATTACACAATCCTTTTTCTCCAAACTTACACCTTAAACCACCTATTGGAGGATATAGATGGTGGGATACTGAATCCAAAAAAAAAGGAAAAAACCGTAAAGCACAACCTTGGGAATTAAAAAATCCAGTTAAAAAAATTATTCCCATACCTAGTCCTACAATTACCTACGGAGTATTAAAACATTTTACAGAAGATCAAGTAAATGAATGGAGAGTAAAACATTTATTTTTATTTTTATTTAAAAATAATATTAAACAAATTCCTTTTAGACTCTTTCAATTACCTTATAAACAATTGCAATTCTCAAAATCTTTGCAATATGCAAAGACATTAATTAATTTAGGAATTAAATATAAATAATTTATGATCTTTAGCCTTATTATATGTACTTATATGCGACCAAGAACTTTGTTAAAGTTGTTAAATACAGTTAAAGGTCAAACATTATATCCTAATGAAATTTTAATCATTGATGGTTCTACAAACGAAGAAACAAAAGAAGTTTTAGAGCAAAATATGTTTAAAAATTTAATTTACTATAAAGTGACTCCAGAAGAAAGAGGGTTAACTAGACAACGTAATTTTGGAACTGATAGATTAACAGATACTGATATTGTTTGTTTTTTAGATGATGACACCCTGTTAGAAAAGGATTATTTTGAAAACTTAATAAATTCCTATCAAAATTATCCAGAAGCTTTGGCTGTTGGGGGATATATTACGAATGAAGTAGCATGGGAAAAATCAGAAAATGTAAAAGTTAATGAGTTTTACTATGATGGCTGGGTAAGAATAGAAGGTATTCGGTTTAAAATAAGAAAAACATTAGGGCTATTAGATTATACTCCTCCAGGCTGGATGCCTAGTTTTTCTAATGGCCGTTCAGTTAGTTTTTTACCCCCAAGTAATAAAGTATATCCTATTGAGCAAATAATGGGAGCTTCTTCTTCTTATAGAAAGGAAGTGTTTAAAGAGCTATCTTTTTCCAAATATTTTGAAGGATATGGTTTGTATGAAGACACTGATTTTTCTTTAAGATTGGCCAAAAAAGGAAATATTTATATTAATACATCAGCAAGATTAGAACATCACCATAACGCTGCAGGTAGGCCTAATAAATTTAAATATGGTAAAATGGTTACTAGGAATGGCTGGTATGTTTGGAGGGTAAAATATTCTAATCCTAAAATTAATTCTCGCTTAAAATGGAATTTAATAGCAATTGTTTTAATACTATTAAGGTTTGGAAATGTCTTTACAAACAAGAATAAAGTTGAAGCTTTTACAGAAGCTGTGGGTAGGTGTTATGGTTTACTATCATTAGTTTTTAATAAACCAATTGTTGAGAGATGAAGTTTGGAATTATTACACACGCCATCCATAAAATTAGAGATGGACAAACTTATGCTTATGAACCCTACGTTCGTGAAATGAATTTATGGGGAACTTATGCGGATGAATTGATAATATTAGCTCCAATAGCTAAAGGAGAGGTTACTAGTATAGAAACTAATTATCTTCATTCAAACATTAAAATTGTGTCTATTCCAAATTTTGACATCACTTCTGCTAAGAATCTGTTTAAATCATTGTTAGTTGTTCCTAAAGTTTGTTGGTTGATTTATAAAGTAATGAAAGAGGTAAATCACATTCATTTACGATGTCCTGGGAATGTTGGTCTGTTGGGGTGTTTAATACAGGTCTTATTTCCTTTCAAACCTAAAACGGTCAAATATGCAGGAAATTGGAATCCAAACAGTTCAAATCAACCCTTGAGTTACCGTTTTCAAAAATGGTTGTTGGGAAACACCTTTTTCACAAAAAACTGTAAAATTTTAGTTTATGGTAGATGGGAGAATCAAACAAAAAATATAGTTCCGTTTTTCACGGCTTCTTATAAAGAAAATGAAATAATTCAATTACCCGAAAAAACTTTTAAAAAGAAGGTAAAGTTTATTTATGTAGGTGCTTTTACCAAGGGAAAACAACCTTTGACAAGTGTTAAAGTCGTAGAGCAATTATTTAATAATGGATATCCTGTAGAATTATCTATGTTTGGAGATGGAGATCAGTTTTTAGTAGTAGAGAAATATATTAAGGATAATAACCTTTCTAAAATTGTGTTATTAAAAGGGAATCAATCAAAAGAAAAAGTAAAATTGGCATTTCAAGAAAGTCATTTTTTGATATTTATTTCAAAATCTGAAGGCTGGCCAAAAGTAGTTGCAGAAGCCATGTTTTGGTCTTGTTTACCAATATCAACAAATGTTTCATGTATTCCATATATGTTAGACTATGGAAATAGAGGTAGTATTGTAAATGATAATATTGAAGAAATATCGAGTACCATTCAAAACTATTTAGAAAATTTTGATATATATACTGAGCAAATTAAAAAAGCAAAAAATTGGTCTCAGGAATATACATTAAACAAATTTGAAAAGGAAATATCTAAGTTCGTATGAAAAAAATAAAAGTCATACAGTTAATTGATTCATTAGCTATTGGAGGAGCAGAGGTTTTAGCTGTTAATAGTTGTAATTTGTTTAATAAATTTGATAAAATTGAATCTTTTCTGTGTGTTACACGAAAGGAAGGACCTTTATTGGATAAAGTAGACACCAATAAATATATATTCTTAAATCGTAGCTCTAGATTAGACATAAAAGCTGTTTGGAAATTAGTTAAGTTTATAAAAAAACATGATATTCAAATTATACATGCACATTCCACTTCTTTTTTCGTGGCTTTTTGTGTTAAAATTATTCTATTTCGAGTAAAAATAGTTTGGCATGATCATTTTGGAAATAGTGAGTATTTAGAAAAAAGAAATGTCAACCCATTAAATTTTATTTCCTTATTTTTTTCTGCTATTATTGTTGTAAACTCAAAATTATTAAACTGGTCTATAAAAAACTTACATACTAGAAGGGTTCATCATGTAAATAATTTTGCTTATCTAAATAACTCTAAGGTGATAACAAAGCTAATGGGCGTAGATAACAAAAGGATTGTTATTTTAGCTGCCCTAAGACCACAGAAGGACCATTTAAATATTTTGAATGCCTTTAAGGATATCGTTGATAAAAAAAAAGACTGGACACTTCATATAGTAGGTTCAGGTATTGGGGATGCTTATGAAGAAATGATGTATGAATTTGTGAATATTAATAGACTTAATAAAAGTGTTTATTTTTATGGAGGCTGTAATGATATTCAACCTATTTTAGCACAAGCAACCATTGCTGTTTTGTCTTCTAATTCTGAAGGCTTACCTTTGGCTTTGCTAGAATATGGATTGGCAAAGTTACCTGTAGTTATAACTAATGTTGGAGAATGTGAGAAAGTGGTAAAAAACAACTATAATGGAATTATTGTGCCTGCAATGGATTCAAAAATATTAAGAAAAGGTCTTTTGTCTTTAATTGAATCTAAAAAAAAAAGAATCTTGTATGGTGACCTTTTGTATAATGAAATTAGTAATAACTACTCTAAAGAAAATTATTTAAATAACCTCTATTCAATTTATTTGACTTCGATTTGATTAGACATGTTTTGCGTAATAAGTTTATAAACATTACGATACATTTGTTGTGCTAGGAACAATTTCAAGTTTTACGAAGATATTAGGACTTGGATGTGTTTTTATTTTTATTCGCATCATGTTTTGTAGGAGGAGAAGTGTTTGTTCGTATGACAGGTAGGTTACTCTGTGTCATCGTTAGAGTATGGGATATTTTGTTTACTGGTAGTAGTTACGGATGTTGGTGAGTATTGAGGTTTGGTTAAAATAATGATTTCGTCGTTCCCTCAGGGGATTATTTATCTCTTTCTATAGTTTTAAATTAATAAATCTATAAGAGTAAAACAGGCTAATGATTTGTATAAAGAAGTAAATGAAAATTATTCTGAAATCAAAGTTATATCAAAAATAGTGGATGTTTACAAAAAACTAGTATTTAAATAAAGTAGAATTAAATCACTTTAGATAGTGAGCACTTGTTGTTAACTAAATTAATTATATTAATAAATTGAGTTATAAAATAAAATATCACCCATTAATTTTTATTGCTATTCATGTCTTTGTAGGCTATTTGGGAATATTCGATTTCGGAACTAAAATACTTTTTATAGGGGTGTTTAGTTATTCATTATTTGATATTTATAAAAATAAAAACAAAGGAGAAGAGGCTTTTTTATGGGCTTGTTATTTTGTTGGTGCCGAGGTGTTTTTTAGAATGACCAAAGGTGCAATCTCCTACGAAATAGGAAAGTATTCCGTGATGCTGCTGTTAATTTTAGGGGTGATTGTAAGTTCTGAAAAACAAAAATTTTCTATTAGCTATTTTATCTATTTATTCTTACTTCTTTTAGGAATTATTTTTACGGATGTTCCTTATGGTGAATCTATAAAAAATGCTATTTCATTTAATTTATCAGGACCTGTGGTTTTATTTGTAAGTGCCTTTTATTTTTATCGAAGAAAAATTTCAATAAAGAAGTTGTTAGAGGGATTATATTATTTAATTATACCTATTTTTTCTATGATGAGCTATATGTATTTTAGAACTCCAGAATTAAAAGAAATAGTTTTTGTAGGGAATGCTAATTTTGAAACTTCTGGAGGCTTTGGACCTAATCAAGTAGCAACGGTTATAGGGGTGGGAATGTTTGTTTTAGCTCTGTTTTTGTTTTTAGACAAGAAGTTGACGAAATTTTATATTTTGGATGTGTTATTTCTAATTTATTTCACATATCGTGGCTTGTTAACATTTTCAAGAGGAGGAATTTTTACTGGTGCTTTGGCTATTTTTACATTTGTCTTTTTTATGTTTCTGTATAATAGAAATCTCATTGTTTTGATTTCAAAATATTTTATGATAGGCTTTGTTTTACTCATCAGTATTTGGTTATACACTTCTGATATAACTGGTGGAATGCTTGAAAATAGATATACAGGTAAAAATTCTAGAGGAGAACAAAAAGAAGATATAACTTCAGGGAGAACAGATATTATTTTAAGTCAATTAGAAAGTTTTTATAGTTCTCCTTGGTTTGGCATAGGAGTGGGGAATGGAAAATACAAACGTATGGAAAGTAATGAAAATATTACAGCTACTTCTCATAATGAAATTACTAGATTAATTGAAGAGCATGGGTTTTTAGGAATTGTCATATTGTTTATTTTATTCTTGGTTCCCATGTACCATTTTCTAGGTTCTTCTAATTATCAAAGAGCCTTTTTAGTGTCGTTTTATGTCTTATGGTTTTTAACGATTAGCCATTCAGCTATGAGAATTGCTTTTCCTGGTTTTATATATGGATTGAGTTTGATGAAAATCACTAGAGACGATGAGTAAAACAATTTTATACATAGGTAATAATCTGTCAAAAAAAACAGGATATATTAGTTCTATGGATGATTTATGTCATCTTTTTAGGGAGAACAAATATACGATTATTCAATCCTCTGACAAATCCAATAAATTTTTCCGCATACTAGATATGCTTTTTACCATTGTGTTTTATTCGAAAAAAATTGATTTTGTATTAATCGATGTCTTTAGTACTTTTTATTTTTATGGGGCTTTTTTAACATCTCAGTGGGCTAGAATTTTAGGATTGAAATACATTCCTATTTTACATGGAGGAAACCTTCCAAATCGAATAGAGAACTCAAAGAGATTATCTAACTTTATATTTAGGAATTCTTATAAAAACATAGCTCCTTCAAATTATCTAAAATATGTTTTTGAGAAAAAGGGTTACTCTACGGTACTTGTTCCGAATATATTAAATATTGAAAACTATAATTTTAGGGAAAGATTATATCCTCAACCAAAAATTTTATGGGTTAGAGCTTTTAGGCATTTGTATAATCCAACAATGGCTATTCAGGTATTATACTATGTAAAAAAAAAACACCCTAAAGCCGTACTTTGTATGGTTGGACCAGAAAAAGATGATTCAATTGATGAAGTAAAAAGCATAGTTAAGAAATATAACTTAGAGAATTCTGTTGAGTTTACCGGTGTTTTATCAAAGGAAAAGTGGATAAAGAAATCTCATAATTATGATATTTTCATCAATACAACTAATTTCGATAATACACCAGTTAGTGTTATGGAAGCAATGGCTTTAGGTTTGGTGGTTGTGAGTACAAATGTTGGCGGAATGCCATATTTAATAAGTGACAAGCAGGATGGTGTTTTGATTCCGGAAAAAAATCCAAAAAAAATGGCAAACGAAATAAAGTTGATTTTAAATGGAAATTATCCTCAATTAACCCAAAATGCTAGAAGAAAAGTAGAAGGTTTTTCTGCTGAAAAAGTAATAGCTCGTTGGAATGAAATTTTATATTAAATGAACTACTCTAAAATATTAGAAAAATATATTTTATCTATAGGTGATTTCTGTAATAGATCCTCTTTTTTAAAAGATTTAAATTATTGGAGAGCAGTAGATAATATGTCTGCAACAAAATTAGAGGTTCTTCAAAAAGAAAATTTAAAGAAATTGTTATTTCATGCAGTTTGTAAATCGAATTATTACGGACAAGTTGAATTAATTGGTGATGATCCAATAAAATGGTTGTCGAACTTTCCTATTCTTACAAAAGATATCTTACGGAGAGAAACAGTTCAGTTGTTAACTGAATCTAAAAAAGGTTTAAAAAAAATATCTAGTAGTGGTTCTTCAGGGATAAGTTCGTCCGTTTATATGAATCAAAAAGATATTTCTAGTTTAAGAGGAGGTTTGGTACATTGGTGGGAGTGGTCTGGCTATCGAATAGGTTGTCCAGTAGTACAAACAGGAATTACTCCAAATAGAGGAGTTTTGAAAACAATTAAAGATTTTTTATTCCGAACAATATATGTAAATGCATTCGCACATGATGAAGCGCAAATAATAGCCGTTTTAAATAAAATTAAAAAAGGAAATTATATTCTAATTGGCTATGCCTCATCTTTAAATGTGATTGCAGATGTGGCAAAAAAACACAATTTTAAGATTAAATTAAAAGCGACAATTAGTTTGGGAGATAAGTTATTTGATCATTATCGAAAAAATATATCAGATACTTTTTCTTGTAAGATTCAAGATACTTATGGATCTTCTGAGGGGTTTTTAATAAGCTCTCAATTAGATTTGCCTTATTCATATATTTTATCACCACAAGTTTATTTAGAAATTATTGACGATGAAAATAAACCTGTAGCGGATGGAGAAATGGGAAATGTGGTGGTTACTAGATTGGACGGGTATGCAATGCCTTTAATTCGATATAAAATAGGAGATTTAGCAATCAAACTTCCTAAAGAAAAATATCCTAAAAAAAGAAAATTCGAATATCCACTCTTACAGAAAATTATCGGGAGAGATACGGATGTTGTAAAAACGAATAATGGTAAGATTTTGATAGTACATTCTTTTACAGGGATTTTTGAATACATCTCAGAAATAAAACAATTTAAAATAATTCAAAAAAACATAAATGGGATTTTGATTGAAATTGTAAAAGCAGAAAATTATTCTGATCAAGTTTTATCTGAGGCAAAAAAAGAATTATTAAAAATAATTGAAAGTGAAAATTTTTTAATTGAATTTAAAATAGTTTCTCAAATTTCTCCTAGTAAATCAGGGAAACCTCAAATAATAGAATCTTATTTATAACATGAAGCATAAAACAATTTGGATATTAAATCAAACTGCTGGTAAAATGGATTCTGGCTGGGGAGAAAGACATCATTATTTAAGTAAAACATGGAAAAAATTGGGCTATGATGTTAAAATAATTTCTGGTTCTTATAATCATCTATTTTCAACACAACCTATTACTGGGAAAAAACAATTTACGATTGAGAATATTGAAGAAGGAATTGATTTTTGTTGGGTAAAAACACCTAAATATACGACTACTGGATTTTCTAAATTTTATAGTAACCTTATTTATTCATTAAAAATAATATTTCTATCAAATAAAAAATTAAAGACTCCAGATGTTTTATTGGTGTCATCCATGCCCATTTTTCCAATTCTAAGTGCTTTGTATTTAAAAAGAAAATTTGGTGCGAGTAAATTGATTTTTGAAGTCCGAGATTTGTGGCCGTTAACTCCAATTTATTTAAAGGGCTATAAGAAAACACATCCTTTAATAAAAGTACTAACATGGTTTGAAAAAATAGCATATTTGAATTCGGATGCCATAGTATCTCTTTTACCTAATGCCGAAGCCTATATAACAACTATTTCTAAAAATGCTTCTAAGTTCCACTATATTCCTAATGGTATTGATGAGAGTTTGGTTGGAAAAGAAGTTTTGCCTGAATCAATTATACAAAACATACCTAAGAACAAATTCATTATTGGTTATGCAGGAACACTTGGTATGGCAAATGCAATGGATGTTTTTATTGATATGGCAATTTCTTTAAAAGAAAAAGATGAAATTCATTTTATTATTGTTGGTGATGGATATTTGAAAAATGACTTGATAAATCGTGCAGGGAATATTCCTAATATTACTTTTTTTGATAAAATAAAAAAGTCTCAAGTACAATCTATGTTGGAGTATTTTGATGTTTGTTATATCAGTAGGTACGCATCTCCATTATACAAACATGGAGTGTCTTATAATAAGTATTTCGACTATATGCTGGCAAAAAAAGCAATACTTGAATCCTCAGAATTGATTAAAGACCAAGTTGAATTGTCTAATTGTGGAATTATTGTTGAACCAGAAAATGTTAGCGCAGCTAAACAGGGGCTACTTAAACTGTATAATAAGTCCAAAGAAGAGTTAAATATAATGGGAATTAATGGATACAATTTTGTAAAAAAAAAACACAGTTACCCGTATTTAGCAAAAAAATATTCAGAGTTGTTTGATTGAATTATCATTTATTTACGATATCAAACAGAAAATATTTCCCTAAATTTACCCACGTATAATACGTAATATATTGATATATAATATGTCTGTCAGGAAAAAAAATAGTTATCTAAATATATCCGAGCGAAAAATTTTGCTTTGGGGTTTTGATATTCTAAGTCTATTAATTGGAGTTTTTACAGTATTTTATTTTCCAAAAGTAAGTTACATAAATTTTGATCATGCGTCAATTTTAACATGGTTGATTACTTTGATCGTTTATTTTATGCTTTTTGGTAACATATTTGAAATTTATAATTTAAAAGTTTCTAGTAGTCGATACTTGATTTTTAAGAATATAATTCTCACATGTTTTACAACGGTATTGTTTTTTGTGTTCACTCCTAGACTTACTCCGTTTTTACCGAGTAATAGAATTGAAATCATGTATTTGTTTTTTGGAATGCTGATTCCATTGTGTTTATGGAGAATGATTTATAGCACGTATATTTACAGTCCTAAATTTTTAAAAAACATCCTATTAATTGGAAGTAATAAAAAAGTTAAGAGTTTAGTTAAAATAATTAAGAAAAAGAATTTTCAAACAAATGTACTCCATTATATATCTGATGATAAAATTTCAAGTATTCCCGAGATTGATTTCATAAATATTTCAGAAGTTGATCTAATTTCAATAGTGAAAAAACTATCAGTAGATGAAATAGTGATTTCTACAGATTCCTTGGGTGTCAAACCCAATTCTGAACTGAATAAACAGCTCGTGTTTTTATTTGAGCATGGAGTAAATATAAAAAGTATTGAAAATTTTTATGAAGAAATTACCGAAAGTGTTGCAAGGGATAACTTAGACAAGGAATTTTATAAATATATTTCCTTTAGTAAAAATCACGAAAACAAATTTTATTTATCATTTATCCGTTTTATTGATATAGTGGTTTCTATTATGGGATTGACGTGTTTACTCTTTTATATTCCATTTGTTTTTATAGGAAATTTGTTTGGTAGTAAGGGACCTTTATTTTACAAACAGGTACGTGTAGGGTTAAATGGACAAGAATTTATACTATTCAAATTTCGATCTATGATTGTTAATGCTGAAATAAATAAAGCGGTTTGGGCAAAAAAAAACGACAAAAGGATTACAGTATTCGGAAAATTTATAAGAATGACAAGGATTGATGAAACTCCACAATTTTGGAATATATTGATCGGAGATATGAGTTTAATAGGCCCAAGACCTGAACGTCCAGAATTTGTGAAAGGATTGAAAAAAGAATTACCGTTTTATGCAATTCGTCATGTCATACGACCGGGACTTACTGGCTGGGCACAAGTAATGTATCCGTATGCAAACACTATCGTCGAACAAGAAATTAAGCTGAGATACGACTTGTATTATATCAAATCTAGAAGTCCTATTATGGATTTTAAAATACTTATAAAAACAATTACCACAGTAATTAGCTTAAAGGGACAGTAGCTTTTTATAGTGATTATTAATTACGATTATATAATCTTGACTAATTAGGAAGAGTAGTTAATTTTGTATCTTTAACCGCATGTACGAGCTCTCTAAACGGATTCTTATCACTATTTTAAGGTGGAAAATAATTGGACAATTCCCAAAAAAAATTAAACAATATGTGGTTATCGCTGCTCCTCATACCAGTTGGGTTGATTTTCCTTTGGGTTTATTGATTCGATGCTTTTCATTTCAAAAAATTCATTTTATAGGTAAAAAAACATTATTTAATTTTCCTCATGGGGTGTTTTTTCGTTGGGTTGGTGGTTTTTCTATTGATCGTTCTAAATCTGACAATAAAGTACAGTTTTTGATTGATAAATTTCATGAAAACGAAAATTTTATTCTAGCAATCTCCCCTGAAGGAACGAGAAAAAAAACAAAAAAATGGAAAACAGGCTATTATTATATCGCAAAAGGAGCAGGGGTTCCGATTGTTAAAATAGCATTGGATTTTAAAAACAAACAAGTTTTAATAGATAGTCCTTTTTATCCAACAGACAATTTTAAAAAAGATATACAAGAGATAAAAAAATATTTCAAAGGAATTTCGGGAAGACACCCACATTTGAGTTAAATATTTATTAGTGTCTCGTTGTTAAGTCGATCTATGCTACTCCCCCTTTTTAGGATGTTTAAATTTATAAGTTGTTTTTTACACGGGGTATTTAAATAGACCTAATTTAGAATTTTACTTCCCAATACAAAAATTAGCAAAGATATTACCAAGTAATTCATCATTGGTTACCTCACCGGTAATCAATCCAAAATAATACAAAGCCTCTCGAATATCAATAGCCAACAGGTCACTAGGAATTCCTAATAAAGTACCTTCTTCTACTTTATTTATTTCCTTTAAAGCTTTTAACATCGCATCATAATGACGTGAATTGGTAACGATGGTATCACTATTATTAAGGGCACCAATATTTACCAATTGTGTTAAGGAATTTGTCAGGGTTTCGATACCCGATTTTTCTTTAGCAGAAATCAATATGATTTCAGGAATTTCAGTCTCTATATTTTTACGTTCTTTGGTCGTTATAGTATCCGCTTTATTAGCAATGATAATCAATTGTTTTTTAGGGTATTTGTTTTTGATAATTTCCAATTCAAGCTTTAGAAGATCACTTTTTATCTTGTATTTTTCTGCGTCAAATAGATAAATTACTACTTGAGCGTGATTTATTTTTTCAAAGGTTTTTTGAATTCCAATTTTCTCAATAATATCTTTGGTTTCTCTAATTCCAGCCGTATCAATAAATCGGTAACTAACACCATCAATAATCATTTCATCTTCAATGGCATCTCGGGTAGTTCCTGGAATATCGGATACAATTGCTCGGTCTTCATTTAACAAAGCATTTAAAAGTGTCGACTTTCCAACATTAGGTTCTCCAACGATAGCAACAGGAATTCCATTTTTTATGACGTTTCCAACGGCAAAAGAATCGATCAATCGTTTTAATACCAATTGGATTTTTTCAATTAATTTTTTAAACTCAGAACGATCAGCAAATTCAACATCTTCCTCAGAAAAATCCAATTCTAATTCTATAAGTGAGGCAAAGTTTAATAATTGTTCTCGTAATAATTTGATCTCATTAGAAAAACCACCACGCATTTGTTGCATTGCAATTTGGTGTGAGGCTTCAGAGTCAGAAGAAATTAAATCAGCTACTGCCTCAGCCTGACTTAAATCGAGTTTTCCGTTTAAGAAAGCTCTTAGGGTAAACTCTCCAGGATCCGCCATCCTACAGCCTTTTTTTAAAAAAAGTTGAATAATTTCTTGCTGAATATATAAAGAACCATGACATGATATCTCAATTGTATCTTCACCGGTATAAGAATTTGGATTTTTAAATACGGATACCAAAACCTGATCTATAATGCGTTTGCCATTCATAATATGACCCAAATGCAAAGTATGCGATTTCTGATTGATTAAGGATTTCTTGCTTTTTACCGATTGAAAATTACCTGCGACTAACTGAATAGCGTTGGGACCCGACAAACGTAATACAGCAATGGCTCCAATTCCTGAGGCTGTTGCTAAGGCAATAATGGTATCTTTATGATTCATTTTGCAAAAATAGAGTTTTATTTTTATTCAAAAGGAAGGTTTTTAATTAGGATACTCTTTATGTAAAAAAACACTTACGATCACTCTATAGTTTTTCTGCTTGTTAAAAATATTATGGTATTTTTACATTCTTATTTAAAGTCTCTGATGATATTGTATTTTTAATGAAAAAATTATTTCTAATTCTTGCTTTTTTTTCCGTCTTTTATACTTGTGCACAGGTAGGAGGGGAAAAGGTGTATAGTTTTTTAAATTTACCTTCTTCTGCTCATCAATCCGCACTGGGGGGAGCAGCAAATACCATTGAGGGTGATGTGAATATGCCTATGTGGAATCCTGCAATGTTAGATGCTTCGATGAGAAATAAGTTTGCGGTTAATTACACTTCATATTTGGCTGGGATTTCTTTTGGTTCTGTCAGTTATGCTACGCAAATAAATAAAAAAATCGGAATGTTTTATGCTGGGATTCAGTATATGGATTATGGTTCGTTTACAAGAGCAGATGAATATGGAACAATAACAGGGGAGTTTAAAGCATGCGATTGGGCATTGGCTGTTGGTTATGCTTATGCCACTAAAGATAGTAATATCACTGTTGGAGCGAACATAAAAATAATCAACTCATTAATTGACACCTATTCTTCTTTAGGTATTGCTGTGGATTTCGCTGCTTTGTATAGACATTCTAACGAACGAACTCTATTGACTTTAGTGGTTAGAAACCTTGGTACGCAACTAAAATCGTATGATGGAACTATTGAAGAGTTGCCTCTACAGATAAATTTTGGTGTTTCGTCTCGCTTAGAACATTTGCCTTTAAAATGGTATGTGAATATAGAAAACCTACAGCAATGGCAACTTGCTGTTGACAATCCTTCTAATCAAGAAATTGATATTGAAGGGAATATAGATCCTGAAGATATTTCATTTTTAAATAATGCCATACGTCATCTTGTAATAGGTGCTGAATTGTTTCCGGATAAGAAACTAACATTAAGAGGAGGGTACAATTTTAGACGTTCTAAAGAACTGGAAATTAATGGAACAAATACCTATGGAGGTTTTTCTTATGGTGTAGGGTTGAATCTAAAAAAAATAAAATTTAATTATTCAGTCACAAAATTTCAACCAAATGTTAATTCCAATACCTTTAGTTTGGTGGTCAATTTATTTTAATATTTTATGAGATCAGATAAAAAAATTATCATTGCTATAGATGGATTTTCGTCAACAGGAAAAAGTACAGTTGCCAAGCAATTAGCTTCTAAATTGGGGTATATTTATGTTGATACAGGGGCGATGTACCGGATGGTAGCTTTGTTTGCATTGGAAAACGGATGTATAGACACCTCTAATTTTGATTCTAAAAAATTAATTTCATTGTTAGATAATGTAGAACTTAGTTTTGTGTTTAATGCTGAGCTTGGTTTTGCTGAAGCTTATTTAAATAATAAAAATGTTGAAAAAAGAATAAGAACCTTAGAAGTATCTAAGTACGTAAGCACTGTAGCTTCAATCTCAGAAATACGCGTTAAGCTAGTAGATATTCAACAAGAGATGGGAAAAAACAAAGGTCTTGTAATGGATGGAAGAGATATTGGAACTGTTGTTTTTCCAGATGCTGAATTAAAGTTATTTATGAATGCGTCAGCTTCCACAAGAGCACAGCGTAGGTTTGATGAATTAATAGCAAAAGGTGAAGAGGTTACATATGATGAAGTTTTTGAGAATGTTACCTCTAGAGATGCCCAAGATACCTCAAGAAAAGATTCACCTTTAGTAAAGGCTGAGCATGCTATAGAAATAAATAATTCTAATTTGACTAGAAAGCAGCAATTTGATAAAATTTACAAACTAGCCGTTCTAGCAGTAGAAGCATAAACTAGAAATTTAATACCTAAGGAATCCCTTCTTTTTTAACAGAAATTTTTTATTTTAATTCAGATACCTTGTTCAAGAGCATTATTTATAGCGGTAATTAAATGTTCCTCTAATAAAACATAGTAGTTTAAAAGAATATCAATAATTGCAATATTGACTACCTTCTATTAAAGTTGTGAAATATTTCTTTATGTCAAGTGAGTTTTGAAGGATTATTAATTACATTGGTATAGGCATAAAAACGAACTCTAGAAATGTATAAAATAAATTTAGGTTTACTATTTATATATCTTATTTTTGTGACTTCTTGTAATAAAAATAAAATGGTAGAAATAAGTATTGAAGTACCCACAGCAAAAAAAATCCCAACAACTTTTAACATACATAATGATACTAGGATAGACAACTATCATTGGATGCGTTTGACAGATGCTCAAAAAAATTCAGAAAATCCTGATGCTCAAACTAAAGAAGTGTTTGAATATTTGAATTCTGAAAATGCTTATTTTGAAGCTGAATTAAAACATACCGAAGGTTTTCAAAAGGATTTGTTTGAAGAGATGAAAGGAAGAATCAAAGAAGATGATTCTTCAGTTCCTTTTAAGAAAAACGGTTATTTCTATATTACTCGTTATGAGTTAGGTAAACAATATCCCATTTACACACGTAAAAAAGGAAATTTAGAAGCTAAAGAGGAATTATTGTTTGATGTAAATATAATGGCCGAAGGTCATGATTATTTTAGTTTGGGGGGGCTTTCTATAAGCCCTGATAATACCAAAGCTGTTTTTTCGGTGGATACTAAAAGCCGACGTCAGTATATATTGTATGTCAAAGATTTAATTACAGGAGATATTTTAGAGGATAAAATTGAAAACACATCTGGTGGTGCTGTGTGGGCAAATGATAGTAAAACGTTTTTTTACACCGAGAAAGATTCTAAAACGTTGCGAAGTACCAAAATAAAAAGACATGTCTTAGGAGTGGATACTTCTGATGATGTATTAATTTTTGAAGAAAAAGACGAAACATTTGGGACTTATATAACTAAATCTAAGTCGAATAAATATTTGGTAATAGGCTCTTATAGTACTTTATCTACCGAATATCAATTATTGGAGGCCGATAATCCTACAGGGAAGTTTAGACTATTCCAAGCTAGAGAAAAAGACTTAGAATATAGCATTGCTCATTTTGAAAATCACTTTTATATAGTGACGAATAAAGACAAAGCAACCAATTTTAAGTTGATGAAAACACCAATTCATACAACGAGAAAAGAAAATTGGGTTGATGTAATTGCGCATCGATCTGATGTGCTGTTAGAAGATGTTTCCATCTTTAAAAAATATCTAGTTTTAGAAGAGAGATCCAATGGATTGAATTTAATTCGAATTAAAAAATGGGATGATACAGAGGATTATTATTTGCCTTTCGGAGAAAAAACTTATTCGGCATATGTCTATGGGAATTCAGAATTTGATACAGATGTAATTCGATATGGATACAATTCGATGACAACTCCTAGTTCAGTGATCGATTTTAATATGGTAGATCAATCCAAAGAAATCCAAAAAGAACAAGAGGTTTTAGGAGGTCAGTTTACTAAAGAAAATTACAAATCTGAAAGGATATGGGTGACTGCTAGAGATGGTAAAAAAGTGGCGATCTCTATGGTTCATCGCAAGGATACGAAACTGGATAATAATACACCATTTATGTTGTATGCATATGGATCCTATGGACATACTATTGATGCTAGTTTTAGCTCAACGCGTTTGAGTTTGTTGGATAGAGGGTTTGTTTTTGCGATTGCCCATATCCGTGGAAGTGAATATTTAGGTAGAGATTGGTATGAAGATGGAAAACTATTGCATAAAATGAATACATTTACCGATTTTATTGATTGTAGTAAATATTTAATTCAAAAAAATTATACTTCTGAGAAACACCTGTATGCAATGGGTGGATCGGCAGGTGGTTTATTGATGGGAGCAATTATCAATATGAATCCTGAATTGTATAATGGTGTCATTGCTGCAGTTCCTTTTGTTGATGTGATTTCTACGATGTTAGATGAAACGATTCCATTAACAACAGGAGAGTATGACGAGTGGGGAAATCCAAATAACAAAGAATATTATGAGTATATAAAGAAATATTCACCTTATGACAATGTTACTACTCAATCATATCCTAATTTATTGATAACTACAGGTTTACATGATTCTCAAGTACAGTACTGGGAACCAGCAAAATGGATTGCAAAGTTACGTGAGTATTCAATAGGAACAAATAAGTTGATGATGCATACTGATATGGAAACAGGACATGGAGGTGCTTCAGGTAGGTTTGATGCACTTAAGGAAACCGCTAGAGATTATACTTTTTTCTTGAATTTAGAAGGCAAGTTGGAGTAGGATTAGGGATACGTTTAGGAGCTACTGACTCTTTATCACCACTAGTAAATGCTATCGGAAGCCATTTTAGGAATAGTGAGGGAGGGAAAATTCAATACAAAAACTGTCAATAGAACAATAAATTTTTGTAATTATATTTTCACAAACCACAAATATATTTATTTAAAACATGGATAATAAACACTTTATATAGGGTTTTTTTATATCTAACTCATGTTTATAGAAAAAAGAGGTAAGACCGTTGCATAATGCTCTTTTCAGTTTTAGATTTCAATTTTGACTTTTTAAATCTAAAATTTATATTTTTTTTTCTTATTTTCATTGTTTATGTTAGTTATGGATCTATTTTTTGGTTCATTTTCCTTTAGTTTTTAG
>NZ_JBAHZZ010000006.1:0-9826 GCF_037132785.1 Flavicella sp.
AACTAAAGGAAAATGAACCAAAAAATAGATCCATAACTAACATAAACAATGAAAATAAGAAAAAAAAATATAAATTTTAGATTTAAAAAGTCAAAATTGAAATCTAAAAATGAAAAGAGCATTATGCAACGGTCTTATATAGATATCGACTTCTGGCTAATAATTGTTTGTGAGTGCCTCCATTGCTAAGAATGACAGCTTTGTATACTTTATTGTTTTTCCGAGCTTCTACTATAGCTATATTTTCCCATCTAAGCATAATACGTTCTTCTTGTACCGCTTCTGACGATAATTTTTGCATATGGGATCTATCTGTCACTATTTGAGTTTTAGGGAAACACCTTTTAGCTATTAAATTTAGGTTTCCAACCATATCAACTGTGACTTCTTGTACTTTATTTCTTGTTTCTATTGATGTTTTATTGAGAATATTAATTACATCATTCGCTTTGGTTCCTTTTATACCATTTTACCATTCAAGTTAGTGTTACAATAGCGATGACAGCCTTTTTTTTACCATGTGTATTTATATTGATTAAAATGGTATAGTTTAGGAACTCAAAAACAACACGTTTCTAAATTGCTCCAACTTTATTACTTGATCCATGAAAATCTTATATTTGTTATGGAACAATTATTATTTAACCTAAAAATTGCGTTTGTGACTTGAGTTCAGCTTTTACTCAAATGCTAGTTTTATAAACAAACTACGAGATGTCATAGAAGCAATAGGATCTGTCCAAGGACTATTCCCGTTATTAGGATTGTCATAATAGATTTCATTTGTCATAGAGAACTGTCCTCGAATAGAAGGTGAGAATTTGAAATAATGAAAATAAAAATCGAATCCAAAACCTATTTCATACATGAAATTATGTGATTGCATTCTGAATTGACCACTGAAATTATCGTCTTTGTTTTTTTGGCTGCTTGAGAAATTATAATCATAAGAAAGTCCTCCTATCAAATAAGGTCTAACATTATTAAAACGCAAGGCACTGAATTTTAAAAGTATTGGAATATGTAGAAACGTAGATTCAATTGGTGTAGATGAAATGATATCAAAAACACCTAAGTGATCGTTGTCTATAAAAAGCAAAGTACTTTCATTGCTAATAAGTCCTGGTTCTAGTCTTAGATTGAAACTGTTATTAATTCTCATATCAGCAATCAAGCCAATATTAAAACCGGTTTTATTATCAAGTTTAACGCTTGTATTAGGAAAAATATTCTCCTTGTAGGTTATTCTGTAGTCACTATTATTCCAGCCTAAATAAAAACCCCAATGCAATTCGTGTTTGTCAAAATGTGGTATCTGAGTTACTTTTCTTTGTTGTGCAACAGCAGCAATAGTAACAAGTAAGGTTAGTAAAATTATTAGTATCTTGTTTTTTTTCATTGTATTCCTTTTTCGAGCACCAGCAAGTATTTTATTTTTTTATTGCTATATATATGGAAGCAACACCAAAAGTAACTGGGATATCTATACAGTTACTAAACCCATTTTTTTCTAAAATATTGTTGAAGTCCTTCCCAAAAGGAAAAGCATTAGCAGATTCTGATAAATAAGAATAGGCTGTTTTGTCTTTAGAAAATAATTTTCCGATAAAAGGTAACACAAATTTAGAATGAATTTGGTATCCTTGTTTATACGGAGTTTTTGTAGGTACAGCTGTTTCCAAAACGACAAAAGTTCCTCCTGGTTTTAATACACGAAATATTTCTTTTAATCCTTTGTTTAGGTTTTCAAAATTTCGAACTCCGAAAGAAACGGTAATCGCATCAAAATAATTATCTTCAAAAGGAATGTTTTCAGAATCTCCTAAAATCATTTTTATTAAAGCTGATAAGTTTTTTTGAGAGATTTTTTCTTTCCCTACTTCAAGCATTCCAGAAGAAATATCTAAGCCTATAATTTCTTTTGGTTTTAAATCAGCCATCATAATAGCCAAATCACCAGTTCCTGTTGCGATATCTAAAATCTTTTTAGGGTTGTTTTTACCTATAAGCTGAATTACTTTTTTTCTCCATTTGACATCAATACCAAATGATATTAAACGGTTTAAACCATCATAATTTGTTGAAATAGCATCAAACATTTTTGTGACTTGCTCTTTTTTTCCGAATTGAGAGTCTTTATACGGGGTGATGTTTTTTGACATTACGTAGAGTAAGTTTATTCGTTTATTGCAACAACTTCGCTTACTTTGTTAGGAAGCATTTCTTTTAACATGGTTTCAATTCCGTTTTTTAAGGTAACCGTAGATGATGGACAACCGCTACATGCTCCTTGTAAAATTACGCGCACAACCTTGGTGTCTTCGTCATAAGATTGAAAAACAATATTTCCACCATCAGCTGCGACAGCAGGTTTTACATATTCATCCAATATTCCTGCAATATCTAAAGAAGTTCCTTCTAAGTCCTGAATATCAGTTGTAGGTACTTCAGCTTTCGGCACCTCCATTGTTTCGTCGATAATCAATTTATTTTCTTCTATATACGTTTTTATAAATTGCCTAAGATCGTTAATGATTTCAGAATCCCATTCTACGGTGTCATTTTTTGTTATTGATACGTAGTTCTCGGCGATATAAACTTCTTTGACAAAAACATATTTAAATAATTCAGAAGCCAAGGGTGAGTTTGTTGTCTCAAATTTGTTTTTATATTCAAAATCTTTTTCGGTAAGCAATCTATTGCTGCCAAATTTCATAACCTCTGGGTTCGGTGTACTTTCAGCATAAATCTCTATCGAATTTTTTTTTGGTTCAGCAGCACTTGTTACTATGGGATTACCTTGATTAAGATATATTTCTACAAGTTCTCTGATTTCTTCTTGGATATCTGACCATTCTACAATGTCAAATTTCTCGATAGCTATAAAGTTAGCGCTGATAAACACTTTGCTTACAAATGGTAAATGGAATAATTGTTTGGATAATGGAGATTCTTTTGTGTCGTCTACATTATTGTATTGATAGCTTCCTCCTTGAGTAAGTAGTTTATTGCTGTTGAATTTAACAATGCTAGGATTGTTAGTAGCTTCGATAGTAATTTGATGTTTGCTCATCCCTGTTCTATTATTTTTTATGCAAAAATACGCTAATTACTCTAAAAACTATCTTCTGTATATCGAGAAAGTTCAAATGCTAAAATAAAATATTTTTATGTACTGGTGTTTACTATTAAAATGCATAGGAAAGTGTAGAAGTTATTCTGTTTGTGGTGTTTAATAGTGTTATGTTTTCAACAGGCTCAGAACTATGATACATGGAGTATTTGTCATCGATTTCTGTGTATTGATATGCGAAATCAAGTTTTGTCTTATTAAATTTAAATCCAAAACCTAACGAAATACCTTTTTTATAGATCGTTTCTTCTTCGATTTTGTATGGACTTTCTTCTAGGAAAGCACCGCCACGTAAGCTAAACTGGTTAAATCGTAGTTCTCCACCACCTCTAATTCCCCTTGCTGTTGTTAGAGAGTTATTTATTTCTAGGTTTTCTTCCTCAAATTCATAACTGTTTTTTAATTGTATCAGACTATAGTTTTTTTGATGGTAGTCGATACTAATCAAGCCACGCTGACCTAGAGTAAAAGCTGCACTGACAGTCCATTTCTCAGGAGTGTTAAGAGTATAATTATAAGCTAGAATGTCTGGGTAATTAGATCTAGTGTTTTGATAGAGACCAGAAATGTCACTACTGTAAATATCTAGATACCCTTGCTCTTCAAAGCCTGTATAGGTGTTGTTAGTATCATAATCTATGGCATTGGATTCTTCTGCTAATTCAGGGTGCCAAATAGGACTTTGATAGGCAAGACCCAATCTGAAATTTCTAAAAGGTTTATAAATTATTCCTATTCCTAAAGAGACACCAGAACTGTTTTCTGTTAGGTACTGAGTGTATTCTGCATTTAAATAATGCCCATTATCGTCAGAATTATACTCAGACAAAAAGGTTTCTTGCGAAAATTCAATTGTATGAAAATTTAAAGAAGTTCCAATATAAAAAACATCTTTATAGGAGGACGCAAATGAAAAAGTGTAAACATCTGATATTCCACTTGTAATATTTTCGAAATATTGTTCCTCTGGGATGTTGTAAGGAATGGCATCATTATCAAATGGATGTATATTGTAGCGATTATAGATTTCGTTATTTCCTTGGATGGAATAGTTACCTCTAAAATCATTAATTATGTTGTAGTTGAATCCTAAGGTGAATTTGGTCCAGCCAGAACTAAGGTTAGGAGAATCAAACACAAACACCATTCCAAACTGTGGAAATCTAGAGCTGTTGTTTGGGTTAAAGGATGTATTTCCGTAATAGGTGGCATCCGTATTTAATTGCGAGTTTGAGTAGGTTAGCGAAATTTCACTTCTAGCAAAAACAGCACTACCTGCAGGGTTTTGGTAAATAGAACTTATTTCTCCTCCAAGAGCTCCGAAAGCTCCACTCATAGCGTTATAACGAGCAGTCCCATCATAGTTTTCTTGCGAAAAGAGTACTCCAAGATCTACATAACCTATACTTTGGGATTGCAATGTGTAGCTTATGGCTAATAATAGGGAGAATATATATAGATATTTCATTTTTAATATTTTAAGTGACTTTAAGTGATAGAGGTGCATTATCTTCTACTGCTACTTCTACCTGAAGTTGAACTAGATCTACTAGGGGTTGATCTAGATCTAGAAGAAGAAGAAGAAGAAGAACTCCTGCTATAAGAACTTTGTCTTGAAGGGGTATATCTACTATTTGTACTTCTGGTAGAGCTTGAGTTATAGGTTCTATTTGAACTACTGTTAGTTCTGCTAGAGCTGCTATTATTTCTGCTAGAATTCGACTTATAGGTTCTGTTTGAACTGCTGTTATTTCTGCTATTAGTGTTTTTTTGTGTGTTTCGTGAATTAGTATAGCCAGATCTTTTGCTAGATTTGTTATTTCTTGAAGAATTTGACTTTAGATAACGAGAATTATAATTTCTATTTCCTGATGAGTTTGATGCTAATTGAGAATTATTCCTTTTTCCATAACGATGATTATTTGGGTAGTAATGATTATTTGAGTAATAATGATTATTTCGATAACCATAATAGGGGAAATAAAAAATAGGTGCATAGAAATTAAGACTATAATATGGATTTCCATAATTATAATAATAATAATAAGGATCATAAAACCCACCAGCCCAATAAGGACTAGTATTGTTGTTTACATATACATTTGTGTAATTGTTTTCAACGACAATAGGTTCTTCAATGTATTCTTCTACAGATTTCTCAACGTACTCTTCTTCTTCATATTCCGCTATTTCATATTCTAAATTATCATTGATGTCAGCAACTTCATAAGAAAAAGTTCTATTTGGATAGTTACTTGTTTGTACTTCTGTTTTTTTTGCAGGGTATATTCCATCTTGGTTTTCAGCATAATATTGTGAAGAACCACAGGACGAAAGCCCAATAATTAACACTAATATGGGAAAAATACCAATAATTTTACCGAAATTAATAGCTGCTAGTTTCATAATGATTGATTTTTATTGTTGAACAATCTAAAATTAATTAGTTTTGCCAAACTGTTTTAGCTGATATTATGCTAAAATTACAATATTTATGCCAAACTTATTTTAGATGAGCACAAAATTAACAAAACGAAGTGAAGATTACTCAAAATGGTACAATGAATTGGTTGTTAAAGCCAATTTGGCAGAGAATTCTGCTGTTCGCGGTTGTATGGTTATCAAACCCTATGGATATGCCATATGGGAGAACATGCAAAAAGTCCTAGACGAAATGTTTAAGGAAACTGGACATGAAAACGCATATTTTCCTTTACTTGTTCCAAAAAGCTTATTTGAAGCTGAAGAGAAGAATGCTGAAGGGTTTGCGAAAGAGTGTGCTGTTGTGACACATTATAGGTTGAAAAACGACCCTAATAATGATGGAAAATTAATAGTGGATCCAGATGCAAAATTAGAAGAAGAGTTAGTTGTAAGACCTACTAGTGAAGCCATTATTTGGAGTACATATAAAGGCTGGATTCAATCCTATAGAGACTTACCACTTTTAATCAACCAGTGGGCCAATGTTGTTCGTTGGGAGATGCGAACACGTTTGTTCCTTAGAACTGCTGAGTTTTTGTGGCAAGAAGGTCACACTGCCCATGCAACAAAAACTGAAGCTATAGAAGAGGCTACAAGGATGCAAGAAGTTTATGCAGATTTTGCAGAAAATTTTATGGCAATGCCAGTAATAAAAGGTGTCAAAACTGAAAGTGAACGTTTTGCTGGAGCTTTGGATACATATACTATTGAGGCTTTAATGCAGGATGGGAAAGCTTTACAAGCGGGAACATCACATTTTTTAGGCAAAAATTTTGCGGAAGCTTTTGATGTAAAGTTTACAAATAAAGAAGGAAAAAAAGAACATGTTTGGGCTACTTCATGGGGAGTTTCAACACGGTTAATAGGAGGTTTGATTATGACACATTCTGACGATCTTGGTTTAGTATTGCCTCCAAAACTAGCTCCTATTCAAGTTGTAATTGTCCCAATATACAGGAATGAAGAACAATTGCATGCTATTTCTGAAAAAGTTACTGGAATTGTAAAATTGTTAAAAGACAAAGGTGTTTCTGTTAAATTTGATTCCAGAACTACACATAAACCAGGGTGGAAATTTGCAGAATACGAATTGAAAGGAGTTCCATTGAGAATTGCAATTGGGCCTAGGGATCTTGAGAAAGGTACGCTTGAATTGGCAAGAAGAGACACTTTGACCAAAGAATCTGTAAGTCAAGAAGGGATTGAAGATAAAATAGTTACCCTTTTAGAAGAAATACAAGTCAATTTATTTAAGAGAGCAAAAGATTATCGCGACGAGCATATCACTAAAGTCGAGAGTTTTGATGAATTCAAAAAGGTGATCGATAACAAAGGAGGGTTTGTTTTAGCGCACTGGGACGGGACTGAAGAGACTGAAAACAAGATCAAGGAGCTTACAAAAGCTACGATTCGTTGTATAGCTCTAAACGCTAAAGAAGAGGCTGGAATATGTGTGTATTCAGGTAAACCATCTTCAAAAAGAGTGCTTTTTGCAAAGGCATATTAAAATATAATAAAATTTGTTTGTAGTATCTGAAATCTAGTGTATCTTTGCAACCGCAAATCGAGAGAGATGTACTAGTTTTCACATATTGATTATGAAAATCAATAACTTTAAAATAAAACAATAATTTATTTTGTTTTTTTTGGAAAAAGTTATACTTTTGCATCGCTTTAAAAAAGCAAACAATGGTCCGTTCGTCTAGGGGTTAGGACGCATGGTTTTCATCCATGTAACAGGGGTTCGATTCCCCTACGGACTACAAAAAATTAATTTTCAAGAAATTAAGTTATGGCAAATCACAAGTCAGCGTTAAAAAGAATTAGAAGTAACGGAGAAAAACAGTTGAGAAATAAGTATCAGCATAAAACGACTCGTAATGCGGTTAGGAATTTAAAAGCTCTTACTGAAAAGAAAGAAGCCGAAGAAAAACTTCCTGCTGTAATTGCAATGTTACAGAAGCTTGCTAAGAATAACATTATCCACAAGAACAAAGCAGGCAACTTACAATCTAAATTAACAAAGCACGTAGCTTCGTTATAGAAATTAAGATTTGAAAGAATTAAAGCTCTAAGAGGAATCTTAGAGCTTTTTGTTTTTAGAGGTGTGTTTTTTTGTGAAAAATTTTGTAAAATTTAATAAAAGTTATATTTTCGCATCGCTTTAATAAAAAGCAAAAAACTGGTCCGTTCGTCTAGGGGTTAGGACGCATGGTTTTCATCCATGTAACAGGGGTTCGATTCCCCTACGGACTACAAAAATTAATTTTCAAGAAATTAAGTTATGGCAAATCACAAGTCAGCGTTAAAAAGAATTAGAAGTAACGGAGAAAAACAGTTGAGAAATAAGTATCAGCATAAAACGACTCGTAATGCGGTTAGAAATTTAAAAGCTCTTACTGAAAAGAAAGAAGCCGAAGAAAAACTTCCTGCTGTAATTGCAATGTTACAAAAGCTTGCTAAGAATAACATTATCCACAAGAACAAAGCAGGTAACTTACAATCTAAACTAACAAAGCATGTAGCTTTGTTATAGATATTCATATTTGAAATAATTAAAGCTCTAAGATTCCTCTTAGAGCTTTAATTATTATTTTTAGTTTGGATCAATAAATATTTTAGAGTAGTACCTATTGTGTAAATTGAGAGCTATAATGAAAAGAGTTTACGGTATAATTTTGTTTAGTAACATCCTATAAAGTGTGTAAATAGAAATTTGTTTTATAATATTTTGCTCATTTAAAAAGCAAAAAATATTCTAGAAATAACTTAAACTAATTATTTTCAACTTTTAAACACACTTTAAATGACAAAAGAAGAACTCTTAATACCAATTTTGTTTTTAAATGACGTAATAATAATTTGGAATGTTTTTTATTCAGATAAGCAATAAAAATATATGCATAGCCCAGTTACGGTTTTGTTTTTGTGTGAAATATGAATGAAAAAGAAACGAATTTAATGCGTCATTTGAATGTTAAAATGGTATAAATAGTAAGTTTTAAAACAATTTAAAGATTAGAAGGGTTTTGAAAACTTCATGAATACTCTCTACAAACGAGGAGTAGAAAGCATGTTGCAAGGAGAAAGTCAAGCTCCCTTGGCTATTAAGAATCAAAAAAAATGGAACAGGACAATGCCCGAAATGGCTATGACAAAAAGAAGATTAAAACTCAGAATTGTTAATTTGACTTTAAAGTTCCACGAGATCGAAAGTCTGAATTTGAGTCTCAAATAGTCCCAAAACGAAATCGTTTACCAAGAGATATTGAGAGTTTAATAATATTGATTTATGCCAAAGGTATGAGCAACTCAGATATCGAAGCCCAATTGAATGAATTATACGGTTTTAACACATCTACCTTCCACAATTTCCGTAGTGACCGATAAGATTACCAGAGATTTAATAGCTTGGCACAACAGACCTTTAGAAAGCACTTATTTGATTCTTTCGAGGTGCCATTGTATTTTATAGGTTAGAGAAAATTCGCGGGTTGTAAACAAAGTAATCTATCTTGCTGTAGAATTACGTAATGAAGGCAAAAGGAAGTATTAGGAATGTGACGGCAATGAACGAATCTACTACCTTCTTGGATGTCTGATTAATATATATGAAATCCAGAAGAGTACAGGATGTCTAAATAACGGTAACTGACAATCTCAAAGGTTTTACCGATACAATAGCCAATGTTTTTTCTGGAGCGACCAAAGCTGCCTTAGAAGATTAAAATGACAAGTACTCCTATACTGTAGACTCTTGGTATAAGAACTGAGATGAACTAATACCTTTTTAATATTTAAATGACGCATTAAATTAGTTTCTATTTCCTTTATATTTCAATATAAAATAGAACCGTAACCTACGGCTAATATTTTTTATTTCATCTAAAGAAAAAATAATTCAAATTTATTATCAACCAAGCTGAAATTCATTTGGCATCATAAACTGGAGCGTTATTTTAAACCGGTTTTTGACTATATTTGAAAAGCAGGGTGCAACTACGAAAAATTGAACTCTATAATTTTATAGTTTACACACTTTAAGGAATAGTGTAAATATATAAATGAACTGAGTTAGTCATTTAGTTTCTGTATCTTAGTGTCCTTAACTATAACAGATATGGATGTTTTTCAAGGTCAAAATATACTGAGTTTTATAAAAGAACTACCAAATGATGAAGCTTGTAAGGCTTATTTAGCCAAAATAAA
>NZ_JBAHZZ010000026.1:0-5542 GCF_037132785.1 Flavicella sp.
TAAATCACAAATGCTATCTGCAAAAGTAGGTGTTATTTGTAGTTTCATGGCTTGAATATACATCTTAATAAGTTAACAAACAATGATTTACACCCTAAGTTTGGGTCTTTGTTTTTGTCATGTACCTTGCAACGGTCTTAATATAATGGTTATCTTAAATAAATCTCAATATTTTTGAATCCTAAAATAAGAATTCCATACAAATTGCACTTTTGGAATTATCAATGAGTTGCATTTTTTAAAGTATGCCAATTCTTATGTTTTATTCTATTACAACTTCGTCAACAAACAACCATGAACCTCCTCCATTGGGTGGCGATCCTAAATTGGTGACTTTTACTTTTACAAATTTAGCATTAATAGGATTTATGTTTACTACAAAATCTTTTAAACTCGAATCTGCATTTTGTAAATAGTCTCTTTTTGTTTCACCTTGTTTTTCAAATGAGTTTCCATCTATAGAAGTGAACACTTCAACAGCTACTGGAAAGTAAATTCCAGAACCTTGATTTTCCATAGTTCCAACAGAAACTTTTTCTATCGTTTGTTCATTCTCTAAATCAATAACAACTTCCATATCATTACCTATCCATGCTTGCCATTGTCCATCATGAAAATTCTTTGTTCCTCTAATAGAATTTGTCAAGTTAAAGGCTCCTTGCCCCTTATATTGATCGCTATATATGTTTTCGTATTTTACAGTTTTTCCAACAGCTTTATGAAACTTAATAGTATCTATGTATATTTTCCCAATGGCTATATCATCTTCAAACAATGCTGCTTTAATAACTGTTGTTTCAGTAATTTCAATCGGATTAGTATACTTAATTGCATCAGTATTAAGTTCACTGTTTCCTAAAACATAGCGAATATCTGAATTTGATAATTCATTTTTTAACACCAATGAAATGGACTTGTTTTCTAATGATATTTCAGAATTTGAAGAAACTAAGTATACACTCTTCGCGTAATTTAATCCAATTACATCATATCGTTTAAATAATTGTTTTACTCTAATCGAAAAATCACTCCAATCTCTCAATTCTTTAGAACTCCAAACCGCTTCTGATAATGCAGCAATTCTAGGGAATATCATGTATTCTGATTGCTCATTTGTAGGTACATATTCTGTCCATAAATTTGCTTGTCCACCCAAAACATGATTTGCTTGTTCAGGTGTCATGGACTCTACAACAGGATCAAATTTATATACTTTGCTCAATGGTAAATAACCTCCCCAAGCCTTAGGTTCATCGTTCATTGGTCCTTGATAGTGATCGAAATAACAGTGTGAATTAGGTGTCATAATAACATCATGCCCTTGTTCTACTGCTTCGATTCCTCCTTTTACTCCTCTCCAACTCATTACCGTTGCATTCGGAGCCAAACCACCTTCTAAAATTTCATCCCATCCCAATAATTTCTTTCCTTTAGAATTGAGAAACTTTTCCATACGAGTAATAAAATAACTCTGTAATTCGTGAGTATCTTTTAGACCTTCTTCTTTAATTCTTTTTTGACAATGTGGACAAACATCCCAATTTGTTTTTGTCGCTTCATCTCCACCTATATGAATATATTCAGATGGAAATATATCCATCACTTCTGTCAATACATCTTCCAAGAATTCAAAGGTACTTTCTTTACCTGCACAGTAAATATCTGTTATAGGCCATAAACCACCAGAAGGAACTCCGATTGGTTTATCAAGACACGATAATTCTGGATAAGACGCAATGGCACTAGAAACATGTGCAGGCATTTCAATTTCAGGTACAATCTCTACATTTAAAGACTGACCATAAGCAACAATTTCTTTTAAATCTTCTTGGGTTAAATAACCTCCATAAGTTCCTTTTTCTTCTGCTGTAGTTTCTCTTCTTCCTTTCCATGCAGCAGATTCTTGATCAACTCGCCAAGCTCCTTTTTCTGTTAACTTTGGATATTTTTTAATTTCAATTCTCCATCCTTGATCATCTACTAAGTGTAAATGTAAAACGTTCATTTTGTGCATTGCCAAATTAGTAATCACTTCTTTTATGTATTCTTTATCAAAAAAGTGCCTGGACAAGTCCAACATTAAACCTCTCCATTTATATCTAGGAGCATCTATTATTGTGATATTTGGCAAGATCCATTGAATATCAGTCTGAACTGAGTTACTTTCAATTTCAGGAGGTAATAATTGAAATAAACTTTGAAAAGCATACATAAAACCACCGTAACTACTTGCTTCTATCTTAATTGTTTTATCTTCAATTCCTAAAACATATGCTTCTTCTGTCAACCCCGATTTTTCATTAATCAAGATGCTATTACGCATATTTGTTGAATTGCTTATTTCAAGTTTTATTCCAGATGCCTTGTAGAATTTCTCAATAAAATAAGAAGCAATAGAACGTTGGGACTCATTATTAATAACAACTTTTGTGTTTTTAGTTATTGTAAAACTTCCTTTTTTTAGTTCAAGCTCTTTCGGTTGTGGAATGATTGAAATTTCATTTAATGTAAAATCTTTTTGAACATTCGACTGGCATGATACCAATAAAAAAAGAAAAAGTATTATGATGGAGTTTATATGTTTTGAAATCATTATAAAAGTTTAAATTGTATACAAATCTTACGATTCTTCAAATGAAATAAAATAAAATTAGACACACAACCGATAAACGAGGTCTAAAGAAGCAAAATATAAAATTTTCGATGTGAATAAAATTCTATGTAGCTTGAGCTTTTATATAATCATCAATCTGGCAATATATCCTTTTCTAGCAAAGTTATACAATTCATCTTTATCACCTAGTTACTAGATGGCATTTACAGCTGTCAGTATTATTGTTTGCCTGTATTTTTATTATTGTAACCAAATATTTACATGGCATTATTGTATGTTAAATCAACATAATATCAATATGTAGGTTTTTTGAATTTGGAATTAGATAAAAGCCCTTTTGAATTTTGCCTAAGTTTGTTCATGCTTGCATTTAGTTCAAAACCAAGTAATAAAATAATGGAATTCAGCCAGATAAAAAGCATTATTATTAGCAAAGCCCCTATAGAGCCATACAACTCATTGTATTTCGCAAACTTATCTACATATATACCAAAAGCATAAAAAGTTAAGATGTATAAAACGGTTGTTAAAATTGCTCCTGCAGAAAAAAATGAAGATTCCTTTCCTTCCTTTGTTCCAAAATAATACAATAAGGATACAGTTGTAAAAATCATAAAAATAAATATCAAATACCTGATATTACTTAACCATAGAAATTGGTCGCTTAACCATCCTTTTTGAATTAAAAAATCCAGCCCAAATTTAAATAAAATCGTAACTACAACAGTTAATATCAACAATATCGACATTAATAGGGAAGTTCCTAAAGAAACAATATAACCTTTTACAACACTTCTTACTTCAGTAATATGATAAGAGTATTCAAAACCACCAAAAATCGCATTGACTCCATTTGTCATTAAAAAAATGGAAACTAAAAATCCAAAAGAGAGCAAACCTCCGTATTTGTTTTTAGCGATATCCTCCAAAACAGGAACAACGGCATTATAGGTTTTCGCAGGAACAGCTTCCGAAATCATCTCCATAAAACTATCCTGAAAACCTTCTACAGGAATATAAGGTATTAACGTAAGCATAAATAGCATAAATGGGAAAATAGCCATAAAAAAACTATAAGAAATACCACCAGCCCTTGAGGTAAGACCTCCTCTTACAATTCCAACTATATACATATATAACAGATCATAAAAGGTCATTCCTTCTAAACCTGGAACTTTTATTTTTTTTCCTAAATTGACAATTTTTTCAATCATAACTTTTTATCTGAATTTTGACTGATTAAAATGCCTTTAAGCTTAGGTCCATATTATACACAGAATGCGTCAATGCTCCAGAAGAAATATAATCAACTCCGCATTCCGCATAAGATCTAAGTGTTTTTTCATTGATTCCTCCAGAAGATTCTATTTGACATTTTCCATTGATCATTAAAATAGCTTTTCTTGTGTCTTCAAAAGTAAAATTATCGATTAAAATCCTATGAATACCATCAGAATTTAATATTTCTCTAATCTCTTTTAAATCTCTAGCTTCAATAATTATTTTTAAATCTCTACCTGTCTCTTTTAAGTAAGTATGAGTTTTTTCAATTGCTTTGGTAATTCCTCCCGAAAAATCAATATGATTGTCTTTTAACATAATCATGTCATATAGGGCAAATCTGTGATTGACACCACCTCCAATTTTTACTGCCCATTTTTCCAAAGCACGAATTCCCGGGGTTGTTTTACGGGTATCTAAAATTTTAGTATTTGTTCCTTCCAACAATCCTGTATAGTATTTTGTTTTTGTAGCAATAGCACTCATGCGTTGCATTACATTTAAAATCAATCTTTCTGCTTTTAAAATGGCATGTGAAGTTCCTTCCACGGTCAACACAACATCTCCATGTTTTACCTCAGTACCATCTTTTATCAATACAGTAATTTTTATAGAAGGCTCAATATATTTAAAAACTCTTTCAGCAAAAGCAACACCAGCAATAATACCTGTATCTTTTACTAATAATTGAGCTTTTCCAATAGCTCCTTTTGGTATACATGCCAATGAACTATGGTCACCATCTCCCACGTCTTCACGAATAGCATTTTCTATTATTATTTCTAATTCTTTTTCAAATTGAACTTCTGTAATCATAGCATAAATTTTATTGTACAAAAATACATTTTCTATCGAAGTTTAAAAAAATAATTTTCGCTTAATATCATCTTCATTCAAACTTAGAATTTAAAGAGAATCTTCCTTCTATTTTCTATATTTGTAAATATGAAGATAAAACTCCTGACAATCGGAAAAACAGATGATAAAAACTTGTCTGCTTTGATAGAAACCTATCAAGTTAGATTAAAACATTATATTAAATTTGAATTGGAAATTATCCCTGACATTAAGAATGTAAAAAACCTTTCTGAAAAGCAACAAAAAGAAAAAGAAGGGGAGTTAATTTTAAACAAATTACAGCAAACCGATCAATTGATTTTATTGGATGAAAAGGGTAAAGACTTTCGTTCCCTAGAGTTTTCACAATACCTTCAAAAGAAAATGAATTCTGGCATAAAACAATTGGTGTTTGTTATTGGAGGTCCCTATGGATTTTCTGAAACAGTTTATAAAAAATCAATGGGTAAAGTATCTTTTTCAAAAATGACTTTCTCACATCAAATGATCCGGTTGTTTGTGGTAGAACAGTTATATAGAGGCTTTTCCATCTTAAAAAATGAACCATATCATCATGAATAAATTTGCTGAATTCAATTTATAAACGCAACTTCGGCATTAAAAAATCATACTGTTCAGTAGATAAATTTATGTTTTAGTATTTACTAAATACTAAGACCGTTGCATAATGCTCTTTTCATTTTTAGATTTCAATTTTGACTTTTTAAATCTAAAATTTATATTTTTTTTTCTTATTTTCATTGTTTATGTTAGTTATGGATCTATTTTTTGGTTCATTTTCCTTTAGTT
>NZ_JBAHZZ010000054.1:0-9668 GCF_037132785.1 Flavicella sp.
ACCAACGGCACTTTTACCCCTGGAATAGTCCTTTGTCTATTATTTTTGAAATGCGATCCCAATCGATAAGAATATTTATTTGACTAAAAAATGTAGCTTTTATCTTTCTTGTACGTAAGTCACAAATGCTATCTGCAAAAGTAGCTGTTCTTTGTAGTTTCATAACTTAAATATACGTCTTAATAAACTAACAAACAATGATATAAAACCTAAGTTTGGATCTTTGTTTTTGTCATGTACCTTGCAACGGTCTTATATTGTCAAAGTTACTGGAATAGAAATAGATTATGATAGGAGTAATACTGGTCCAAAACAAGTAGCTATCAGAACAAGTTTAGATAATTATACAACAGATATCTTTACTGATATCGAAGTGAATGCGAGTGGTGAAGAAAATACGATTTCTAGTCTTAGTTTGACTTCAACTGAAGGAGGATCAATTACTTTTAGGCTGTATGGTTTTGATGCTTCGTCTACATATGGAACATTTGACGTAGAAGGTGACCTGTCACCAGCTACATTAAATTTAACAAGTACTGGGATTATCTTAACGGGTACGGTTCAAATGGAGTCTGCATTAGCTATTGACGCAATAAATGAAATAGATATTGTAGTAAGATCTATTGACGGAGTTTTTTCAGTAAATGAAGGAGAAATAATTGCTGTTTACAATACACTAGGTCAACGCGTTTCGAATGAGAATTTAACTGGGATTTATTTTGTAAAAGTAGCTTTAGGAATTCAAATTAAAACAATTCAAGTCGTTGTAAATTAGTAGAATTAAGTTTTAGAAATATAAAGGCTGTCTTTTTAGGCAGCTTTTTTTGTCGGATATTTTTTATAGTTGTCATTACGGGAACAATTTACATAACACCAATTATATTTCCATTTGATTGATGTGTTTTGTATCTTTCTGCATGGTATTATTAGGAATCTTTAAGGTAAAAGAGAGTAAAGATTATTTAGAGAGTCTTCGTAAAAGAAGTAAATATCACCGTGTTAAAACCCGTATTTTGTTTTTTCTTTTTAAGCAATCAAAACAAATCACCAATCAAAATAATTTAGCGTTGCGTTTAAATGTTAGTGAATCAAGTATTCGAAGGTGGGCTAAAGTGTATTGTGAATTAGGATTAGAAACCATGCTTAAAATTTCTAATGGAGGAAAACGACGAATGGTTGTAACCCCTGATGTTCATAAAGGTTTAGAAGAAAAATTAAATAATAGTTCAGACCCATTACTGGGATATAACCACGCACTAGAGTGGGTAGAATTACACTATGGAAAGTGTTTTAAATATAACACACTGCGAACCTATATGAAACGACATTTTGGTTCAAAATTAAAAACACCAAGAAAATCTCATTATAAAAAAGACGATAAAGCCATTCAGGTTTTTAAAAAACTTTCCGATTCAACTAAACAACTCAGCTTACGCAGTAATAATTTAGGTTTAAGAAAATAATAGTCTTTAAAGCATCCAGTCCCTGTACTTGTGATAGCCTATTGATTTGGTAGGGGCATGAACGTCAGACTGTCTAAAAACTAAAATCAAACTCCTGAGAATCGCATATTTGACAATTTTGATTGACAGTGACCTGATTACTAAATTCTCAATAGAGAGTTTTCAGACAGTCTGACGTTCCCTAAATGACTGAGGTTACCTGTTGCTGAACGCAGACCATTACTTATATTTCTTAACGATTGACTTTTTGCTAAATGACAAAAAAGCATTGAGACTAAATCAGACCAGCTATTAAATCCCTTTTCATACTTATCTGTTTTATGATCCTTTACATGTTTATTGAAAATTGAACGGTCTAATTTTTGAATTATTTGACCAAATAAGGTTATGTCTGACATAGAGAGTGTTTTTTGTCGTACAACTCAAAGATAATTTGAGATACTTTAAATTATCTCTCTATTTTTTACTTTTTTATATGCGTTTAGGACGGGATTGATCTGAAATAAAATACTTTCTAGTCTTTACTTCAAAATGATTGCAAAAACGTATTTTTGCAAAAAAACAAGTTTAACATAAATTAGTATAGCATGCAACTGTACAATAAGTTAAGCGCAGCTGAACGTGCGCAATTAATAGATGAAGCGGGAAAAGACCGTTTGACAATTTCTTTTTATCAATATTTTAAGATAGAAAACCCACAACTTTTTAGAGATAAGTTATTTGTAGAATGGGATGCCTTGAGTGTTCTTGGTAGGATCTATGTTTCTTACGAAGGAATCAATGCTCAAATTTCGGTGCCCGCTGAATTTTTTTTACAACTAAAAAAGCAATTAGATGGGATCTCTTTCTTAAAAGATATTCGATTGAATATTGCTGTAGAACAAGACAATAAATCTTTCTTGAAATTAAAAGTCAAGGTTAGAAATAAAATTGTAGCTGATGGTTTGCAAGATGCTTCTTTTGATGTTACTGATATTGGAGTGCATTTAAAAGCTAAAGAATTTAATAAAATGCTGGAAGACCCCAATACGGTTTGTGTAGATATGCGTAACCATTATGAAAGTGAAATTGGACATTTTGATGGTGCAATTACACCAGATGTAGATACTTTTCGTGATTCACTAGACTTGATAGAAGAAGATTTAAAAGATTACAAAGAAGATAAAAATTTATTGATGTACTGTACAGGAGGAATTCGCTGTGAAAAAGCGAGTGCTTATTACAAACACAAAGGGTTTAAGAATGTTTTTCAATTAGAAGGAGGCATTATCAATTATGTTCGTCAGGTAGAAGAAACAGGAATTGAAAATAAATTCAAAGGAAAGAATTTTGTTTTTGATCATCGAAGAGCTGAGCGTATCTCTGATGATGTAGTTTCTAATTGTCACCAATGTGGGGAGTCAAGTGATGAACATGTAAATTGTGATAATCAAGCTTGTCATTTGTTGTTTATTCAATGCTCTTCTTGTCAAAAAAAAATGAACACTTGTTGTTCGGATGAGTGTAAAGAAATAGCTGCACTTCCTTTTGATGAACAAAAAAAAATGCGAAAAGGAAAAGGGAATAGCAACAAGATCTTTAAGAAAGGGAGGTCAGGAGTATTAAAATTTAAAAAATAAGAGATGCGGAAAATTGAATTAATGGCACCTGCTGGGAGTTTTGAATCTTTGCAAGCTGCTTTAGATAATGGCGCAGATTCTATTTACTTTGGAATAGAGCAATTGAATATGAGAGCGAGAGCTTCTGTCAATTTTGCCTTAGAGGATCTGGAAGAAATTCATAAACGTTGTTCGGAAAAAGGAGTCCGTTCATATTTGACTTTGAATACGATAGTTTATGACCATGATTTATCACTCGTAAAAACGCTGATTAGAAAAGCGAAAGATGCGAGTATTTCCGCTGTTATAGCAATGGATCAAGCCGTGATTACTTCTGCTAGAGAAGTAGGTATGGAAGTTCATATTTCTACTCAAATCAATGTGACAAACATTGAAACGGTTAAGTTTTACGCAATGTTTGCTGATACAATTGTGTTGAGTAGAGAATTGAGTTTACGCCAAGTAAAAAAAATTACTGAGGCTATTGAAATAGAAAAGATAAAAGGTCCATCAGGAAGATTGGTAGAGATTGAAATTTTTGGACACGGAGCTCTGTGTATGGCTGTTTCTGGAAAATGTTATATGAGTTTACATTCTTCAAACTCATCGGCAAACAGAGGAGCATGCAAGCAAAATTGCAGAAAAAAATACACAGTTATAGATCAAGAAACTGGTTTTGAAATGGAGCTGGATAATGAGTATATCATGTCTCCTAAAGATTTGTGTACAATTGATTTTTTAGATGAAATTTCTGATGTAGGAGTCAAAGTTTTGAAAATTGAAGGAAGAGGTAGAGCTCCAGAGTATGTTGCTCGAGTAATTCGTTGTTATCGTCAGGCAATTGATAGTTTAGATGAAGGAACTTTTAGTAAAGAAAAAGTAATTTCTTGGATGCAAGAACTGAAAAAAGTTTACAATCGTGGTTTCTGGTCTGGTTATTATTTAGGACAAAAATTAGGGGAATGGAGCAAAGGATCAGGTTCACATGCAACTCAGAAAAAAGTGTATTTAGGAAAAGGAATACATTATTATTCAAAGGTTGGCGTGGGAGAATTTAAAATTGAAGCATACGATATTACTGTTGGAGATACAATTTTAATTACTGGTCCAACTACTGGCGCTCAAGAAATGGAAGTTAAAGAGATATTTGTTGATGATGTTCAAGCTACAAAAGCATCCAAAGGGGACGCTTGTACGCTAAAAGTGGATTTTAAAATTCGTCCATCGGACAAATTGTATAAAATCGTTGAAAATGTAGTAGAAGTATAATGATTGTAATTACGCTTCAAAGAAAAAAATGCATCGGATGCAACTACTGTGTAGAATTGGCACCAGCGCAATTTCAAATGTCGAAAAAAGACGGAAAATCTGTTCTTTTACATTCTTTAGAAAAGAAAGGTTTTTATACATTAAAATCTCCAGATGAAACGATTTACGAGAATTCTATAAAGGCAAAAAAAGCCTGTCCCGTGAAAATAATTGATATTAAACAAATCTGAGAAATAGTTGCAAACTGCATCTCAGAATAGAATTAACAAAATAAAAATTATAGAACGTTTCTATGCGCTTTATAGTTTTTATTTTTATAGTATCTTTACGAATTCAAGGAGATTTGCAGCCTGTTTTCTAAGATCAAATAAATCAGGTTTTTAACTAGTTGCTTATTGATTATAAATATACATGCTGTTTATTAACAGCATCCAAAAGAAAAATATATTATGGGCTGTACTTCGTGCTCTACAAATAAATCTGGAGTTCCAAGTGGTTGTAAAAGCAACGGTAGTTGTGCAACTGGGAGCTGCGATAAATTAACTGTCTTTGATTGGTTGTCTAATATGGCACTACCTAGTGGTCAAAAACCTCTTAATATAGTTGAGGTTCGTTTTAAAAATGGAAGAAAACATTTTTATAGAAATAACAATAGTTTTCACTTAGCGATAGGTGAAATTGTTGCTGTAGAAAGCTCTCCAGGACATGATATAGGAACGGTTTCCTTAACCGGTGAATTGGTACGTGTTCAGATGAAAAAGAAAAAAGTATCTGAAGATAGCGAAGAAGTAAAAAAGATTTATAGAAAAGCTAGTGTTAGAGATATTGAAATTTGGCAAGCAGCTAGAGATAAAGAAGTAGAGACACAAAGAAGAGGTCGAGATATTTTAGGGCGACTTGGTTTAAAAATGAAGCTTTCTGATATCGAATATCAAGGAGACGGAAATAAGGCGACGTTTTATTATACCGCTGAAGACCGCATAGATTTTAGACAGCTAATTAAAAATCTAGCCAGTGCTTTTAGCATTCGTGTTGAGATGAAACAGGTAGGCTTACGTCAAGAAGCTGCCCGTTTAGGTGGGGTTGGGTCTTGTGGACGTGAATTGTGTTGCTCAACATGGCTGACGGATTTCAGAAAAGTAAATACCGCTTCAGCACGTTACCAACAGCTTTCTTTAAATCCCCAGAAATTGGCAGGACAATGTGGGAAATTAAAATGTTGTTTGAATTATGAATTAGATTCTTATTTAGATGCTTTAAAAGGATTTCCAAAATCGGATGTAGTTTTAGAAACCGAAAAAGGAAGAGCTACTTTTGTCAAAATGGATATTTTCAAGGGTTTAATTTGGTACACTTCTAAAGAAGAAGGATTTAAATGGTTTAAATTGACGCTAGAACAAGCTCAAGAGGTGATAGCTTTGAATAAAAACGGTGAAAAATCTCCGAGTTTAGAAGAGTTAGAATCTGACATGGTTGTTGCTACAAAAATAGAATTTGAAAATGTTGTTGGGCAAGATAGTTTGACACGTTTTGACAAGCCAAAGACAAAAAACAAAAGAAGAAGTAAAAGAAGAAAATCAGGTCAAGGTCAGAACCAGAAAAACAATACAAATCAAAAAAATCAAAGTCAAGCGCCTCGTAAACATGGGAATTCTCCCCAAAATAAAGAGGGGAATCAACATAGGGAACCAAAAGGAAACAGAAATCCAAACCAAAATCAAAAGAATTCGAATGCTAATGCAAACGAACCAAAACAAGGTGTCCCAAAAAAGAGACATCCACAAAACAGGAATAAACAAAAATCAAATGCTGAAGCAAATTCTCAAAAACAGAGTATTGCAAATCAGCAAAAACAAGGAACTCCAAAAGCAGAAGGAGCTGCATCGAAACCAAGAAGGAATAATAATCGTAGAAATAAAACAAACAACAGCAATAAACCTGATTCAAATGCCAATAAAGACGCATAAACTGATTCTTTTATTTTCGTTGTTAATCAGCCTTAGTGCCTGTGATGAGCATCGAGTTTTTGACTCTTACTCCTCGGTAGGAACAGTGGGTTGGAACAAAGAAGATTTGGTGAGTTTTCAGTTTGAAATGTTAGATAGTATTGGCTCCTATGATTTGTTTATTCAAGTGAGAAACACTAATGAATTCGAGTATTCTAACCTTTATTTGATTACTGAATTACAATATCCAAGCGGATTCCATGTTATAGATACTTTAGAGTATAAAATGGCAGATTCTTTTGGTCGTTGGTTGGGGTCTGGCTTTACGGATATAAAAGAAAATAAATTATACTATAAAGAGAATTTTGAATTCTCTGAGAAAGGTACTTATGGGTTTAATATACAACAAGCAATGCGTAAACGCAATGAATTAGAGGGCATTCAAAGTTTGAAGGGGGTTTCTGATGTTGGGTTTCGGATTGAAAGACGAAATAAGTAAGTTAGATTAAAATATAAGAAAACAGTAGCTAAATGGCTAAAAACAAAAAGAACAAAAAGAAAACTACAACTTCATTTAGAAAATACAACCTGTGGTTTTGGGGAGTAATCATTGGAGGATTGATGTTTATTGCATCTCTATTTTTATTGGCCTCAATGGAGGCTTTTGGTGAATTACCAACCTTTGAAGAGTTAGAAAACCCAGAAAATAATTTTGCGACTGAAATTATTTCAATTGATGGTAAAACTCTTGGAAAATATTATAATGAAAACAGGACTCCAGTCAAGTTTACAGATCTTCCTCAAAACTTAGTAGATGCATTAATTTCTACTGAAGACGAACGGTTTTATGAGCATTCAGGTATTGATTTTAAAGGCACTTTAAGAGCTGTTGTTAAATTAGGTAAAGGAGGTGGAGCCAGTACGATTACACAACAGTTGGCAAAGCTGCTCTTTACAGAAGGCTCAGGAACAAGAAATAAGTTTAAAAGAGCGATTCAGAAAGTGAATGAATGGATTATTGCGATTCGTTTAGAAGAACAATATACAAAAGAAGAGATTATTTCCATGTATTTGAATAAGTTTGATTTCTTATACAATGCAATTGGAATTCGTTCAGCTTCTAGAATTTATTTTGGAAAAGAACCTATAGATTTAAAACCAGAGGAATCAGCGGTATTGGTGGCGATGTTAAAAAACCCAAGACAGTTCAATCCAAATAGAGAAATTTCTAAAAAGAAATCTTTAGCAAGAAGAAATCAAGTATTATTCCAATTGAAACGAAATAATAAAATTAGTAAAAAGGTGAAAGATTCTTTACAGAAGTTACCTATATTATTAGAATTTTCACCTGAAGGGCATAGTGATGGTTACGCAACCTATTTTAGAGAATATTTGCGTGATTACATGAAGAAATGGATCAAAAAAAACCCAAAACAAGATGGGAGTTATCATAATATTTATCGAGATGGTTTGAAAATTTATGTAACGATTGATTCTCGTATGCAGCGTTATGCTGAAGAGGCAGTGCATGAACATGTATCGAATTTACAACGTGTGTTTTTTAAAGAACAAAAAAGAAATCCAACGGCACCTTTTTACGATTTAGAAAAGAAAGATATTGAGGCTACTTTAGCACGAGGCATGAAAAACACCAACAGATATCGTCTGTTAAAAAAAGCTGGAAAATCAAATGAAGAGATAAAAAAAGATTTTAATACCAAAAGAAACATGAAGGTTTTTTCGTGGAAAGGGACTATAGATACCGTTTTTACTCCTTATGATTCCATTCGTTATTACAAGTATTTTTTACATAGTGGATTATTATCCATGGAACCACAAACAGGACATATAAAAGCTTGGGTCGGTGGAATTAACTATAAATATTTTCAGTACGATCATGTAAAGCAAGGAAAACGACAAGTAGGTTCAATATTTAAGCCTTTAGTATATGCATCTGCTATTGATCAGTTGCAGTTGTCACCATGTGAGAAGTTTCCGAATATTTTATATACCATTCCTAAAGAAGATTATGGAATGGAAAAAGACTGGACTCCTAAAAATGCAGACAATAGTTACGGAGGTGAGTTGACCTTAAAACAAGCCTTGGCAAAATCTGTAAATGTTATTACCGCAAAGTTGATCCATATGGTAGGTCCTGAGACAGTGGCGAGGTTAGCGAAAAAAGCAGGAATTACTTCTGATATTCCTCCTTATCCGTCTATTGCACTAGGAACTATTGATGCTAGCTTGTATGATATGGTTGGTGCTTATTCTATGTTTGCCAATAAAGGGCTGCGAGTAAATCAGATGATGATTTTAAGAATAGAAGATAGAAACGGAACCGTATTGCAAGAGTTTGTACCTAAAACGGAACAAGTTTTAAGTGAAGAGTCGGCGTATGTTGTGGTGGACCTATTAAAAGGAGTTACCTTGGCTGGTTCTGGTGTTCGTTTACGAGGGAAATGGGGTTCTTATCCAGATAATATTTCTACTGGCTACCCTTATCAGTTTGAAAATCCTATTATGGGTAAAACAGGTACTACACAAAACCAATCTGATGGTTGGTTTATGGGAGTTGTACCAAATTTAGCAACTGGAATATGGACAGGTGCTGATGATCGAGCAACGCATTTCAAAAGCGTTACACAAGGACAAGGAGCAACCATGTCATTACCTACTTGGGCATTGTATATGAAAAAATGTTATGCAGACCCTTCTTTAAATATAAGTCAGGGAGATTTTGAAAAACCAGAACAAATAAATATTCAATTGGATTGTGAACAACAGTCTGTTTTAGATGAGGAGGGGGTTGAGGTTTATATAGAAACCGTAGAAGAGGAAACTGATTTTTAAGTAGTATGAGAACTATATTACTTTTTTCAGGTTATTTTTACATCTTAAATCCTCCATTCAAGTAATAAACGCAACTTTTAGAGGGTTTATAATTTCATTGTTTCTTTCAAAAATAAGGAATCAATTACTTCCTCTGAAATGCATAAAAGCTTATATCTGTCTTCGTCCAAAGACTATACATCTGATACCGATAATCGAATCCTAAAGATACTCAATAAAAGTATTCCTGAAAAAGGGTTTAATAGCCTTTTTAACATTTAAATGACGCATTAAATTCGTTTTTTTCATTCATATTTCACACAAAAACAAAACCGTAGCTGAGCTATGCTTCTATTTTTATTGCTTATCTGTATAAAAAACATTCCAAATTATTATTACGTCATTTTAAAATAAAATTGACTGAGTTAGTCATTTAGTTTCTGTATCTTAGTATCATTAAATATAACAGATATGGATGTTTTTCAAGGTCAAAATATACTGAGTTTTATAAAAGAACTGCCAAATGATGAAGCTTGTAAGGCTTATTTAGCCAAAATAAA
>NZ_JBAHZZ010000109.1:0-12854 GCF_037132785.1 Flavicella sp.
TTTTATTTTGGCTAAATAAGCCTTACAAGCTTCATCATTTGGCAGTTCTTTTATAAAACTCAGTATATTTTGACCTTGAAAAATATCCATATCTGTTATATTTAATGACACTAAGATACAGAAACTAAATGACTAACTCAGTTTTTTTAATATTATTTCGATTTCCTCAAAAGTTCTATAATCCACTCTTGTAAAGACTTCTTTTTTTAATATGCCGTGATAGGCTTCAATATGAGCATTTTCTTTTGGCGTTGCTACATTTGTAAACTCTTGCTGAACTCCTATTAGACCAAGGTATTCACGAACGTTTTTAGCAATAAATTGACTTCCATTATCACTTCTAATCACTACATTTTCAGGATATTGATACTCTGAAAACAAATCCGAAAGGAATGCTATCACCTTCTTTTGTTTTATTGAAAATGAAAAATAGTCTTTTAATATTTTACGGGTATGAACATCTATTATGAAGAGCAAATAAGCGTTTTTACCAGCCTTTGGAATCCAAACCATCTTTATGTCCATTTCTATGCATTCAAAAGGTCTAGAGGTGTTTACTTTTCTAAATTTTACGAATTTACGACCAGAATCACTTCTGTTTATTCGGTTTTCTAGTTTTAACAAACCTTCTTCTTTCATAATTCTATACAGTTTTTTATGATTAATTAGATAACCATCTCGCTGTAAATAAGAAGTCATTAAGTGGTATCCACAATCTATAAATTCATAACTTAAAAATTATTTAAAATACTGAACTACAGCATCTTGATATACCTATTCGTTTATCTTATTATAGGTGAGTTTACTAGCCGTCTTTCCCTTTTTCCCAAGACTAGGTGTACGATAATAACTGCTATGCACCATGCCTATCATATTGATAATCTTAGTTTTACTAATCTCATGTTTTTTAAAAACAGCATTGACTAAATCTTTCTTGGATCGGAGGTTCCAAACTTTTTTTTTAAAAGTTCACGCTGAATTTCTAATTCAATTTCCTTGTTACTTAATAGCTTACGCAGTATTCTATTCTCTTCTTCGGATTGCTTTAGTTCCTTGCTACGAATGTCATAAGTAACTTTTAAGCCTGCTTCTCCTTGCTGCTCGTGCTTCTCTCTTCCAGATGTACAAAGTCCCTTGTACTAACGCTGTATTTACGACAGGAATCTACAGTTCCTATTTCCTCACAAGAGGCTAAAATCTCTAACTTTTCTGACAAGCTCCATTTCTTGTATTTCATATCTCAAATGTATTAGTTTGAAATTTAAAAGAACACTCCGAACTTATTGGGGACTAAACTATGATGTACACTTAAATCCTAATATTAAATACAAATCTTATAAAAGAAATAAAAAAGATTTGATTTTTTTACTAACTTGAGAACTCGTAGAAAAGCTATTCTAATTTTTTTGGCTAACTAAAAAGCCATAAAAAAAATGGAAATAACTTTGCGGTAACAACAAAAAAAGGGCAACCTATATAAGTATAATACATTGTTTAAATACTACAATCAATCACAAACTACGAGTTTTTGTATAGTTTTCGATTCTATTATTAATATAATATACAGTCAGTAACCTAATTAACCCGAATTATACCAATTTGATTAATGTGGGAAATAATGTCTTTCGAATAAATCAATTGCTCTGATATATACTGATCGTGAACTTTTACTTCTGTGATATTTACCACATCAGATGTCATTAAATAAAACACATAACCACAGCTCAAAAGAGTACGATAAACACTTCTAGGCAAAACAAAAATACAGACTAAAAACAACAACTAGTTGTAAATAATTCACTAGTTTTAGCACTAATAAAAAAACAAGGTTAACATTGCCGTGTGATTCCTATATACGGAAACTATTAAAAGGCATGAGTTTTGTTTAGGGAAACTAATACGTGCATTTTTATTTGGATGCTTACGATATCTGATTGTGACATTGTAAAAAACACTAAAAAATAAATATCTATAACAAAAAAATAAAATGAACTCATTTTTTCAACAAATAATTATTTCGAGAGTAAAACAGACACTTAGAAGAAAAAAAAAGGAGATCAATGATGAAAATATTTCGAATGAAGTTGAAATTTTTAAAGTTAATGTCATTCACCTTATTAAAGATTTTTTGTTAATCATAATTGGAATTGTTTCTGCTGGTTTTGGACTTAAAGGATTTTTATTACCTAATTCATTTATTGATGGTGGCGCTATGGGTATTTCACTATTAATATCTGAAATTACTACTGTCCCGTTATCCATACTTATTGTTATTATCAATTTTCCATTTATAATTCTTGGATTTTCTCAAATAGGAAAACAATTTGCTATTAAGAGTATTTTAGCAATTATTGGCCTTGCTATAATTGTTCACTTTATACCTTATCCCTTAGTAACATCTGACAAATTACTTATCGCTGTTTTTGGTGGATTTTTCTTAGGAGTAGGTATAGGAATGGCAATTCGGGGAGGTGCAGTAATAGATGGAACTGAGGTATTAGCAATTTATTTAAGTAAAAAATCAGGACTCACGATTGGAGATGTAATATTACTTTTTAACATTGTAATATTCTCATTCGGAGCTTACATCTTATCCATAGAAATTGCATTATACGCAATACTAACATATATAGTCACTGCAAAAACTGTAGATTTTATAATTGAAGGAGTTGAAGAATACACAGGTATAACAATCATATCAGATGAAAGTAAAAAAATAAGATTAATGATTACTGAGAAACTAGGAAGAGGTGTTACCATTTATACGGGTAAAGGTGGCTATGGAACAAAGGGTCATAAATTAAAAAATATCGACATTCTTTATACTGTTATAACAAGACTTGAAATTGCAAGACTGCGCAAAGAAATTGATACAATTGACTCTGATTCATTTATTATAATGAATAAAGTAAAGGATACAAAAGGAGGAATGATAAAGAAACGACCATTAGAAAAATACTAAATCCCTACGAACTAAAGTCCTTAGTTTTTAAATCTGACGACTTAAGTCAAAAAACAACTAACTAGTTAAGGGTTGTTTTATATAGTCTAACTAGTTATAGAATGTTACCTTGAGGTTAGAACTTTAAATATACTACCTCATTCTACGACCTCTTCGATTATCAACCTCACCTGCTTTTCCTAGTGTATTAAACTTCCAACTAAAGCTTAACATAAAGTATCTTTTTAAAACTGTATTTTGTGTATCAGAAATAGTATTTCCATTAATTATTCTTCTCGCATCTGTATTTTGATTTAACAAGTCATAGCCTTTTAAAGTTAAGGTAGCCATATCTTTCATAAATGAATACGCAATAGTGGCATTCCAAAAAATAGAGTTTTTATCAAAGCCGTCAGATATATTAGTATTATATGAATACCTTAATTGGTTGCGCAGTTCAATTTTTTTATAAAAAAAGTTAGTTGTCCGTAAATACACTTGATGAGAATTGAATTTTTGGTTTTCATATACATCTGAGCTGTAAGTATTATTATTTAAAGAAAAGCTATATCTCAAGTCAATATCTGTAACATCAATCCACCTAAAGCTTGCTCTTAAATTTGGCGAAACTGACTCTGATAAACTTGCAAATTGCACATCATTAAAATAATTAATACTTCTGTTTATACTACCTCTTAATCCTACGCTTAAACGTAAGGTTTTTACACTATCTAGTTTTATCTTTTTACCGTAATCTAAATATGAATAAAAATTATAAGAACCGTCAACATTGGTATATGTAGTTCTTTTTATAAGGTCTTCTTCATCTATTTCGCTTTTAGAAATCACTCTATCATTATAAATATTACTCCGTATTGAAGCATAAAAACTCTTGCCTTTTTGAAAATTATTATAATTGTAATAAGCAGATAACCTATGACTCTTTGTCTGTTTTAAATTAGGGTTCCCTATTACAATATTTAAAGGATCCGTAATATTAACAACCGTTTGTAATTGTGATAACTGAGCAGGGTTATTACTTAAATCATACCGAAAACTATACGAATTTATAGGACTACGAAATCGTAATCTATATCTTACATCTAGTGCATTAAAATTCCGTTCTAAATTTGAACTAGGTCTTAAATAGTCTTTATTTTCCAATGTTCTTAAAACCATTTCTCCACCTAAAGAGGACGACCATTTATCTTTCCTATACCTTAATGAAAGTCCTGGAGTATTTGTTGTATTTAGATATTCAAAATCTGAGTTCAATGAATCATTGGAAGTAAGTGTATTACTTGTTTCTTCAATATCAAAAACCTCAATGAAATTTTTCTCTTTCCTTGTTCTGTGACTATATTTTATGTCTAGCGATAATTCTGCTTTTATAGGCATTCTATAAACAAGGCTCGATTCAAAAGTGTTGCCTGAACCTTTTTCAACTATATTAACATTTTGAATAATGTTTTCCGTAGAATCATCATTAAATTCTACTTCAGAATTAAATAAATTTTCAGAATTAGATTTCTCTACACTATTGTAGATATCTAGTTTAAAAAAGCCCCCTTTATTTCCAAAACGTTTGGTGAAATTCATACCATTAGCAAAGGAATTATTATTGTTTTCTTCTATTGAACTACTTGTGGATTCATTAACTAAAACCATGTCTTCATCTAAAGATTTTTCATTTGTATTATTAATATTAGTTCCTTTATCAAATCTAAATTCTGGTTCTATCGTAATTAAAATAGTTGAGTCTAACTTTATTTGAAATTTAGTCTCTGTACTATGCTTCTCTCCATTTGAAATAGAACTTGAATTAGAATTACTATAGTACCTGTTTTCCGGCAAAGTGTTTTCTGTATTTGAAATATTTTCATTTTCAGAATCCGAATTTGAGTAAAAATAATTTGTTGAAATAGTAATCTTTTTACCTACGTCATCAGAAAAATTCAAACCTGCATTTTCAGAGGTTACAATCCCTTGATTTCCATAACCAAACACCTGACTATCTATATTAGATGAGGCATTACCTCCAAACATCTTATTAATTTCTCCATAACTAAATCCAGGAGAATTGATATTATTTCCACCTGCCAAAACACTAAATTGCTGTCCGTCATTAAAGAGGCTTAACATACCTGCAGCCTCATATCGTTCATCAGTACCAAAGCCTGCAGCTACACGACCAAAAACACCTCTGTTATCTTCTTTTCTTATGACAAGATTGATTGTTTTATTAGTCGCATCACCTTCTTCTCCAGTAAAAGCCTGTGAATCGGTTTTTGTATCTAATACTTGTATTTTTTGGATCATATCTTTAGAAAAGTTTTTAGTCGCAATAGTTGGATCACCACCAAAAAAAGGTTTTCCGTTGACTAAAATCTTATCCATTACTTTACCGTTTATTGTAATCACACCATTTTCATCAATTTCAAAACCAGGTAACTCTTTTAACAAATCTTCAACATTTGCATCTTTTTTGGTTTTAAAAGACTTTACATTATATTCTATAGTATCCAGCTTAATTGTTATAGGAGCTACTGCTTTTATAATAACCTCGTCTAAAGTATTGGAATTTTCTACTACTCTTAATTTTCCTAAATCAATGCTTGATCTATCGAGTTTAATTTTTTTGTGAAATGTTTTATATCCAATATAAGAAATATAGAGATTTACAAAATTGTCACTTGTTTTATTTTCAATGACAAATTTCCCCTCCTTATCGGAAATTGTATAGGTTATTAAGGTACTATCGCGAGCTGTTTGCAAATATACTGTTGCTGATTCTAAAACCGACGAATCTTTATCCATAACAATTATCCCAGAAATATCAAACGTTTTAGATTGTGAGAACAGTATATTACAAACAAATAACACCACTATTAAAATTATATTTTTCATTTTTTTACTTTTCATTCAGCAGAGTAAATAAAGCAACATAATTTTTAAAGCTTTTATTTAAAATAAAGTTACAAATACAATACCATTTTACGTCCTTAGAATGAGGGATTAACACACCTAAATTAGTATTCGGTGTTTTTTGTAGATCTTATTATAGATTTGACAATATACATTCTCCTCTTATTGATAATTCTTGAATTCAAGATTCTTTTGAAAATTGCGCATATAACACCAAAATCTTATTTTACACTTTAAATTGTTGTTAAAATATTTCTACACTCACAAAAGATTTATATAGATAAATTTAAAGAAGCCAAATTTTTTAAAATTTCTTCTTTTTTAAGCCTGGATACGCTAACCATACTACCATCTTTCATGACTATATAACCACCATCTTTTTTCACATAAGAACTTACGTGTAAACTATTAATTAAATGCGACTGATGTGTTCTGATAAATTGATGAGGACATAATAAATTATCCCATTCTTTAAGCGTCTTTGATACTAATATTTTGCTGCCATCGGTAAGAAAAAACTGTGTATAATTACTTTCTCCTTTACATCTTATTATATCCTTAATGGGAACAAAAAACAACTCTTCAGCCGTTGAAAGTATAATTTTCTGAGGCAGGTTTACATCTTTTAAGTTTTCAAACAGAACTTTGAGCTTCTTATTTCCTTCGTTCTTAGAAACTACCTGAGAGACTTTTAAAACAGCTTGTTTTAATTCCAAAATAGAAACTGGTTTCATTAAATAATCTAAAGCACAAGATCTCATTGCTTTTAGAACATATTGATCATAGGCGGTTACGAAAATCACCTGAAATGTTATTTTTGGAATAGACTCTAACATCTGAAATCCATTTTTATTTGGCATTTCGATATCTAAAAAAACTAAATCTGGTTTGTGCTCTTTTATTAGCTCAATCCCTTCTTCTGCAGAATTCGCTAAAGCTACAACCTCTACATTTGGGCAATTTTTTAATAACAATCTTCTAAGATTTTCTAGGTTGTGTGCTTCATCATCAATTAAAATACATGTAATCATTTTAGTATATTTATTTTCCAACTCAATAGAACAAGGGTAAATAGATTTCAACACATGTTCCTGTTTTATTTTGATCTATATCAGAAATGTCCGTAATTATTATTTTCGCATTGGTTTTATAATTTTCATTGATCAAATTCAATCTATCTTTAGCTAATTTCAAGCCAAAAGGGATATGATTTAAATTGCTGCTCTTATTCAATTGAGACTTATTAATTCCAATACCATTATCTTCAATCAAACAACATAGGTTTCCCTTTTCTATTTTGATTGTAATACTCAACAACTTAGCTCCTTTTTTTCCTTTAAGTCCATGATTAATAGAGTTTTCTACAAAAGGCTGAATCAACATGGCGGGAATTTCAATTTCATGACAATTAACCTCTTTAGCTATGGTAATATTTGAGACAAAACAAAATCTCAATTTTTCCAATTCTAAATATTTTGAAATAGATTCAAGATCATCAAACAAAGAAACCAATCCTTTTTCAGAGTTATTAAGTGTTAATCTCATCAATTGAGAAAACTCAGTCAAATAATGATTTGCTTTATCGTTATCTCCTTTATTTATTAAATTTTGAATTGCACTTAACGAATTAAACAAAAAGTGTGGATTCATTTGAGAGCGAATACTTTTTAATTGTATTTCTGTAAATTTTCTCTTTGAAATTTCTTTATTCTTTACTAAAACCAACCTCCATTTAAAAACACAATAGATTAATATCATAAAAGAGATAACACATATAATCACGATAGTCATCAAGTGTTTTCTAAAAAAGGATTCTTTTTTAAAAACAGAATAACCATTAAAACATGTTTGCAAACACAAATCTATCCCATTGTTAAAGGTATAGGCATAAAAGAACTCTGCGTGTTTATACAAAATAAAATGTTGTTTACCTGGAGCTACACCAATAATACAATCAATTGTATATGTATCTCCAGAAAAAACAATTTTATCTTTTTCAAAGAGTATTTTTGCATTTGGCGAAAACCAATTACCTAAAATACTTTCTGGAATTTCCTTTAATTCTTTTGGTGTAGCTTTTTTAAGTTTCGATACCTTAAACCCTTCATCTAAAAATAGGCTTTTCGAATTAATACTATTGACACTAAAATACTTTACATCTGTATTGTTTGCAATCGTAAAATTTAGATTATGTTTTTCTCTGATAATCTCATAATAGTAAAACAATTTATCTTGTATTATTATATAATCTTCCTTAATAATTAAAACAATTTCATTTTTATCATTCATCCAGCTTCCAAGAACAGAATCAGAAAGCTCCGTTGGAACAATATTACTACCTTGACCCCAACTTAATAGAGAGGTCATTGTAAAAAATAATAACAGAATGTTCTTGATTTTCAAAAATGTATTATTTATATTTTATATATTTAGCACTCGGATACTTTCGAGGGCTGATACTATATCCATTGTCTTTTTTACGTACTAAATACAAAACATAATTGCCATCATTATAAATTACTATACTGATTCTATTACCCGATTGTGAACTAGCAACAAGGTCTATCTTCTTTTTTATTGTTCTTTCAGGGTATCCATCTCCATAATCGTTAATATAAAAATTATAATCTGTAATTTTTAATCTTTTAACTTTTAACCCGTGTATATATTCTCCTTTTATCCCTTTAGGCAATTTTTTACTTAAAGGTTTCCTACTTAGAGCACTTAATTTATCTGTTCTAACATTCATTATATTATTCTCCAAATTAAAAATTTCAAACAAACTATTATTCGTTATTATAATAAATTTATGATCATTATTTTTTTGAATGTTTTGATAAAATTGAATTTTAGAATTATAAATGATATAATCAGGAGTTATGGTAAGAACAATAGAACCGTATTTATCGCACCAATTCCCAAACATTTTTATAGGAAGATCTTTTGGAAATAAAGAATTAAATTTGGATAATTTAGCATCGTCCTGTATTTCTATATTATATTTTTTTACTTTTTTATTAGAATTCAAACTATTAACATTAGATATATTTAAAAAATTCTTACCGTTTTTTGAAATATTTAATTTATAAATAAACCAATTTCCCTGTTTATTTGCCTCACCATAATTAATTCTCTTAACGTTTGAATCTAAAGGAGGAAAGAATAATTTATAGCGAATCTTATCAGAATCAATCATATAATTTTTTTCACTAAGAGTAATGCCTTCTGTTTTGGTAATATAAATTTTAGTTCCTTTTCCTGCAGAATCTTCAATATAAGTTTCTTTGGGTATTGCAATCCAACTTCCTATCGGAGAATGCACTTCAAAATGAAGTATCGTTTCCTTATTAGTAACTTCAACTTTAGTCACTTTTCCGTTAATATTACTAGATATATAATCAGAATTGTAAACTACACGCTGCGCATTACCAATCATCGAAAACAAAAAAAAGAATAAAAACACAAACGTATTTTTCATAAGAAATATTATTTTATTCAAAGATATGGCAGTATTACTTATGAGCTATTCTTTATTTAGTATTCGGTTAATAAAAGTTAGAAACAGGTAATTTTATTGAGATTGTACTTAATTTACTGTCATTAAAAAAACACTACAGCTCCTATCTTAAAATTGTTCTCATTGGTTTATTTTTTTAAATAAAATTTTCTACTTGATGACTTATCTTTTGAAGGAAAATCTTTTGGAATTGGTTGCGTTACTTCTCCTGTTGCGACCCACTCTACTCCCCTTGTAAAGGAAACTATAAAACCTACACTTTCAAATGAAACCGCATCATGCCCCAAAATAGTATTAAACACTTTTCCTTTTCCATAATCTGTTACAATAAAAATAGGTTCGTGTCTGTCCGTTGGTGCTTTGGAACTCTGGTCTTTTCCTGTAGCCAAAATTGTCATACGCTCAGCAGGCCCCCTTAATTTAGCATAACACTCATCTGCATTTGTCAACCAAACAGTAGGCATGCCTTTAGTAATTGGATGTTTTGTGTCTCTAATTGTAATAGGAAACTCATGTTTTTCTCCGTGAGTTCCACCTTTTCCAACAGAATTATCTCTGATCAATTTCCCTTCATTATTATAATAAACATAAGGACCATCTTTTTCACTTCTTTCTCCCCAGCCACCAAGACCAATCATTTTATTATAATCCAACCATTTGGGGAATGAATTATTCGCGGCATGTACAGTTACAAATCCTCCGCCATTTCGAACAAACTTTTCAAAATATTTCTGTGTTTTTTTTGGCCAATCCGCTACTCCCCAACCAAAATTAGAAACGACAACATCATACTTGCTGAATTTTGGACAAAAATCAGGATCTGATTTTGATTTTTTAAAAAATTCACTCGTACCTGTATTTGCTAAAGGCAAAAAATATTTTTCTTCTTCACCTTTCCATAAATATTTAGTTCTTTCAATATCTACGGTAAATAAGTCCGTGTTTTCTAAATATTGTTTCATCATAATGGTCGATTTAGGCCAAACACCATGATTATTTTGTCCATCAATGATTAAAACCTTTATTTTTCTCTTTATTGAGTTTATTTTTTTTTCGGATTTTACTCCAAAAGAATACACCAAAACCATAAATACGATAAATGCAATTATTTTATTGAATTTCATACCTTATTTTATTTTCAAAGCACAAGTTATTAATTTCTAGGCACACCAATGTTCAAAATATCACATTGTTATAAAACAATCAAATAATCAGCATTAAAAATGCTGCTCAAATTTCCAAATAATAGATTCTTATAGTTCTTTAAAAAAGTGTATTTTTGTGCTTAATTTCAATACGAAAAAATGTCATTATCAAGTTTAAATGCTATATCTCCAATTGATGGAAGGTATAGAGGAAAGGTAGAATCATTAGCTAAGTATTATTCAGAGCAAGCGTTGATCAAATACAGAGTAAAAGTTGAAATAGAATATTTCATCGCTCTATGTGAAATCCCATTACCTCAATTAAAAAATTTTGACACTACTTTATATCCTGCATTAAGAGAAATTTACACAAATTTCAGTACTGAAGATGCATTAAAAATTAAAGATATTGAAAGCATTACTAATCATGACGTAAAAGCCGTTGAATATTTTATCAAAGAAAAATTTGACGCTTTAAACCTTCAGGAATTTAAAGAGTTTATCCATTTTGGATTGACTTCTCAAGATATAAACAATACAGCGATTCCATTATCTCTTAAAGATTCTTTGGAAGAAGTTTATTACCCAATATTAGATGAATTAACTGCGAAATTAGCTGATTTATCTGAAGAATGGGCTGCTGTTCCTATGTTAGCTCGTACACATGGGCAACCTGCTTCTCCTACTCGATTGGGAAAAGAATTGTTTGTTTTTGTAGAACGTGTAAATCAACAAGTTTTGCATTTACAACACATTCCACATGCAGCTAAATTTGGTGGAGCTACAGGGAATTTTAATGCTCACAAAGTAGCATACCCAAATATTGACTGGAAAACTTTTGGAACTAAATTTGTTGAGGATATTTTAGGTTTACACCACTCATTCCCTACAACTCAAGTTGAACACTACGATCATATGGCTGGTATTTTTGATGCGATGAAACGTATTAATAATATTATTATGGATTTAGATAGAGATATCTGGACCTATGTTTCTAATAATTATTTCAAACAAAAAATTAAAAAAGGAGAAGTTGGTTCTTCGGCAATGCCACATAAAGTAAATCCTATTGATTTTGAAAATTCAGAAGGAAATATTGGACTTGCAAACGCTTTATTTGAACATTTGGCAGCAAAACTACCTATTTCTCGTTTACAACGTGATTTAACAGATTCTACAGTTTTAAGAAATATTGGTGTTCCTTTTGGACATACGCTTATCGCTTTTTCTTCTACCTTAAAAGGATTGAACAAATTATTAATAAACAAAGAGGCTTTTGAACAAGATCTTGAAAATAATTGGGCTGTAGTTGCTGAGGCAATTCAAACCATATTAAGAAGAGAGGCGTACCCAAATCCATACGAAGCTCTAAAAGGATTGACGAGAACAAATTCAGTAATCAACCAAAAATCAATTGCAGATTTTATTGATACTTTAGAAGTTTCTGATGAGATAAAAGCAGAGTTAAAAGTAATTACACCAAGTAATTATACAGGAATCTAATTCAAGTAGTCAACCTATTTAGGTACAGTATAAAAAGTACTCGAAGTTTATCTCCGAGTACTTTTTTTATTTAACTTTAGAGCATGTTAAAAAAAATTACCACAGTCCTTTTTATTGTAGCAGTCTTGATTGCTTGTGAAGCAAAAAAAAACACGAACTCTTATTCTTTTAAATCAGGATATTTTAAATCCTATTTAGAGAACAAACGAGATAGCTCAAGTTTTTATCGAGTGCATGATCTTCAGATTGAAACTTATAAAAACAAAACAGACACTTTTAAGATAACTTGGAAAAATAAATTCGAATTTAGTTTACTAAAAGTGAATCCAAAATCTAAACTAGACAGTACTAATTTTGTAGTAAAAATAAAAAAAATAAAAAAAAATACTTACGATTTTGAGGCAGGCTACGAAAACAGCAACTTTAAGCAAAAAGGAAGTACCTATAGAGTTAACAATAAACAGTGAACAGTTAGTATTTAACAATGAGAAATGGGTTATTAAAAAATATTTTCTAAAACAAAACTCAAAAGACTTATTTCTACTACAATAGTAAAACGACTACAAATCAACAAAAATTATTATAGCTGATTCTACAAATCTCATGTTGATCTGATTTATTTAAATTTTAATGTTTATATGCTAATTCACTCAGAAACAACTTTAAAACACATATAAACAAAAACTGAGTTATACGCCTAGTGTCTGTTTTGTGTTTTTTTGATATTTAGGTTTTTGTAGTACCATTCTAAGAATTGTTTTATAAAAAATGGATTCTTTGTATTGTGACCTATTAATTCTAAAACAAAATTCATCAAAATAAG
>NZ_JBAHZZ010000077.1:0-6009 GCF_037132785.1 Flavicella sp.
TCATTCAGCTATTTCTGTGGAATGACAATAGAACAGGTAGCACCAGACCACAGTACATTGAGTAGGTTTAGAACGGCATTGACTAAAACTAAAACCTTTGAAAAATTATTTTCAGTTATAAATTCTCAATTAGAGAATCACAACATTATAGTTAAAAAAGGACTCATTGTAGATGCAGGTGTCATTGATACACCCTTGCGTCCAAAAGGAAAAACAATTCACAAAGTAACAGAAGACCATTCAGGCCAAGAGGTTACTGTCACTAAAGACTATGCCCCTAGTGTAGATAAAGACGGTACTTGGTTAAGAAAGAGAGGAAAATATCATTTTGGTTTTAAGAAGCATCATCTAACCGATCAACAAGGCTTGGTTCTTGGAGTATTAACTACAACTGCAAGTTAAGAATGAGATATCTAATTTAGAAGATGTTTTAAATACAATCACCGTAAAGCTACCAAAAGACATTCCTTTAAAAGCTGATAAAGGCTATCAATCAAAGAAAAACGCAACACTTTTAAAAGATCGAAATTTAAAGAATCACATTCTTAAAAAAGCTATTAAAAATAAATCATTGACAAAATGGGAAAAACGATTTAATAAATTAATTGGTAAAACAAGGTTTAAAGAGGAGCGAACTTTTGGAGGAATATAGTTATGGTTTAAATGAGGAATTACAAGATACAGAGGTATGGAAAAAATGCATACTCAAAACCTGATGGAAGCTATTTGTTACAATTTATATAGAAGTCCAGGGATAATTGCCACTAATTATGAAAACTAAGGAAAAAATGAACCAAGAAAGAGATCCATAACTAACATAAACAATGAAAAAAACATAAATTTGGATTGAAAAATTCAAAATTGAAATCTAAAATTGATGAGAGCATTACGCAATGGTCTTAATTTATATAGAAGTCCAAGGTATAACTGCCTCTAATTTTAAAAATTAAGGAAAATTGAACCAAAAAATAGCTCTATAACTAACATAGACAATGAAAAAAAACATAAATTTTTAGATTAAAAAACAGAAACCTAAAATCGAAGAGGTCATTATGCAACCGTCTTAATGCATTAATACGTGTAAAAATATTAAAGAGTAGTTGTAGATATTATATCTACAACTACTCTTATTAAATTTACTGACAAAATTATTTACATACAAACTAATACCAACCAGGGTTTTGTACTAACGCTGAATTAATTATAATTTCATTTAATGGCAATGGCCACAAATAATTCTTATGACTATATATTCTAGTACTTACAGGGTCAATAATCAAGGCCTTTACTGGCCCTACTCCTGATTGGTAATCATCTTTAAAACCATATATAGCGGAAGTTACTGGATCAAAAAGCTCTTCATTTGTTGCATATTCAGTTCCTTCAATAACATATCCAATTAAGTCTGCATTTAAGAGTTCTTCGGCCGTATCCCATCGTCGTATATCGTTCCAATGATTATTATCTTCCATATACAGCTCAACTGTTCTTTCTCTTCTTATTTCTTCTAACATATCCAAACCATTAGTAGCTACTAATTCATTTGTTAAATGAGCAATGCCTGCTCTATCTCTAATTATATTAACGCTCAGATTTAAATCAGCATCAGAAATAGTACCCGTACTCTCATAGACAGCTTCGGCATACGTTAATAATATTTCAGCATATCTTAAATGGGCATAATTATACGCTTCTGTTCCCTCTGCTCTATAAAGATTCCAAGTTCTAAATTTTTGATTATCTAAATTAGAATTATTAATATTTGAAATAGGATTTATAGGAACAGATCCTTCTTCAATCACTTTTGATCCAAAATTAGCCCACATTCTCAAATCTCTATTTATAAATTGATCAGACTGATGGTAGTAACCTAAAAATTGAGAAGACTTATATATTGGTAATCCATCTAAACAAGAGTACATGTCTAAAGCTGTTTGAGTTGGTGCATTTCTACCCCCAACTGAATGGGTAAACATAGCATCCATTTGCTGGGCTGTTGCAAAGTCAAATATTGTTTGTATAATAAATTCTTTATTTGAAGATTTGTCGTAACCTCCAGGGTTTGAATCTGCACCTTCTAAAGTAAACAACCATCTATATGAATTATTATCCATATTTGGGTCGGCGTTTTGGTTCCAAATTTGATAATGCCCACTGTCCATTACAGATTTGGCCGCTATAGCCGCTTGAGAAATATAGGAGGCGGAGTTATTTTCCGATCCCGAACCTTCAAAATCGGTAACAGTACCTACATGTTTTTCCCAAGTACCTTCAAATAAAAGTACCCGAGACTTATAAGCTAATGCAGCTACACTACTAATTTTCCCTAATTCAGTACCTGTAGCTGTTTCAGGCAAACCCGAAATAGCTAAATCTAAATCTACAAGAATCTGTTCTACAACTTCATACCTACTATTTCTTGGAGCAAAAAGAACTTCAGAATCTACATTGGTTACTTCGATCATAATAGGAACACCTCCAAAACGTTTTAACAATCTAAAGTGTTGATATGCTCTAAAAAAATAAGCCGCCGCAACAGATTCACTTATATCTGAAGCATTACCGCCATCAGCAACATACTCATCCGCTTTTTTAAGCAAAATGTTTACCCCCCTTAAATTGGTATATCCATTGTTCCAATAAATATCAATACTTTGAGGAAAATTAATACCCTGCCCATAGTCCTGCACCCACGCATTTAATTCGGTGCCGTAATCTGAAATATCAGAAAATCCATCACCGTCTGTACCTTGAGGGGAATGTAGGGTTCTATAAAAATTATTGGCAGCATATTCGAAATCTTGAGGATTATCAAAATAAACAGACTCAGTTATACTGTCTAAATCGTCTAAGTCTAAAAATGCATCCTCACAGCTTACCATTAGAAAGAACAAGGCTGCTGTGAATAAAGTTATTGTTTTTTTCATCTGTATGTTTTTTTTGTTTAATACTTTTTGTCTATTCATGTCCTAAAACGTTACGTTTAGTCCAATTGCAAGTGTACGCTGAAATGGATATATTGATTTATCGTCCGTAGCAGAATTGGCACCAGACTCTGGATCAAAACCATCAACTAATGAAGAGAACTCAAAAAGGTCATTTCCAGAAACATAAACACGTAATTTAGACATATTTAATTTATCTATAACATCCGTTGAAAATGAATATCCTATCACAAGAGTTTTAAGTCTCATATATCTATTATTTTGCGAAAATACATCAGTATCACCCCAGTTATACTTAGCTAGAGCATCCTGAGCTGTTAATCTAGGATACTTAGCATCTGTATTTTCAGGAGTCCAAGTCTTCCCATTATAAGCAGTAGTTAAGTTAGACCAAGGAACATAAAACGGATATCGGTTAATCCCTGATCTAAGTACCGTTTGTTCTAGTTGCCCTTGAAAAAATGCCGTAAAATCAAAACCTTTGTATTTTGCTCCCAAATTCACTGCAAAAACGTAGTGTGCTTGTGCATCTCCTGCAAATTTAACATCTCCTTGCCCCTTATCTTCACTTGTATTTTGATCATTTATTACTCCATTGCCGTCTAAATCAACTTTTTTAGCATCCCCTATACGCAATGCTCCTGCACCTGTAGGAACTTCTGAACCAAGGATAGCATATTGTGCATTATAGGCATCAACTTCTTCTTGATTTTGGAACAACCCATCTGTTTCCCATAAGAAATATGAATTTAAAGGACGACCTTCAATTGTTGCATTTAAACCTGCCTGTATTAAATTTTCTCCTTCTAGATTAACTAATGTATTATTGCTGTCGCTCATATTGACGCCAATATTATAAGAGAAATCACCTTTTTGATCGCTCCAATTTAACATTACCTCCCAACCCGTAGTTTCTAAATTCCCGATATTTGTTTTGGGAGCTACATCACCTAATAACTCAGGGTATGTTTTACTTAATAGCATGCCATTATTCTTTCTTTCATATGTCTCAAAAGTACCAGAAAGCTTGTTATCAAACAGAGCAAAGTCAATACCTATATTCTTCATTACAACATCTTCCCAAGTACGAAGAGTGGTTGTCATACCGTTTACATAAGAGGTAGTACTTAGAGCTCCTGAATCTCCAAAAAGTTCTGTACCATTAGCTATCGTAGACACATAATCATAAGCCCCAATTCCTACTTGATTACCACTACTTCCAATACTCGCTCTAATTTTTAAATTATTTAAAACATCAACGTTTTCCATAAATGTTTCTTTATGAAGGTTCCATCCAGCTGATACACTTCCGTAATTACTAAATTTAAATCCAGGCGCAAATCTAGAAGAGCCATCACGTCTCCCAACTAACTCCAGTAGATATTTTTCTTTATAATCATAATTTATTCTTGCTAAATATGAATATAACCCTGTATGGTCTTGACCTCTTTGATGGTTGTCATTAGCTCCTCCATTTTCTTCAACTCCAGTAGCAACATTTAAATCATATACTCCTTCATCTACTATGTTTGTTCTTTTTCCCCAAAGTGCTTTAAATTCATTTTTTTCAGCTGTTATACCTACCATAGCTTTTATAATATGGTCGTCTAAGGTTTTTTCATAGTTTAAAAAACCACCGTAGGTCTGGTATTCTTTGACAATATGCAGAACTTCAATACTTGAATTTTGATTTACAGCATTAACATTTAATTCACCGTTCCAATTATAAGTTGGCACAGTTAGAGTAGTAATATCTTGTCTGCTATTTACATGGTTAATAGTTGCAGTTCCGTTCGTACTAAATCCATTCCCTATATCATATTTTAAAGCTAAAGTAAGTTTGACTATGTTTTGTTCAAAATCTTCTCTACCTCCGTCTGCTGTTCCAGCTATAGAATTTGTTCCTCCAATACCAAAGTTCCCATACCATTGACCTTGAGGGTTTTTTGAAGGAAACACCGGAGAATCCTGTGTAACTAGTGTTTGTCCAAACGATGATGAAGGACTGGAGGTTATATTTTTTTGCAGGCTAATATTAGCTCCTAAATTTAATTTTTCAGAAATATCAAAATCCGTATTTAACCTTACCGAATATTGTTTTATACCGTCATATGCAGTTTTTAAAGCTCCTTGTGACTCTGAAAGGCCCATAGATAATCTATACCTTGCTTCGTCTGTACTTCCAGAAAGGCTCAAACTCTGTTGATGCCCTGTGTTAAACCCATACAACTCTTCATATCGATCAGCTGGTGCCATATATATAAGTCCATTATATCCCCATGCAGGAAGAAGAGTTTGAAAAAACCCAGATTCTCCAGCCGCAAAACCTCTTACGGGTTCTTCTCCCCAGTTCCAATAATTAGGAACGGAATCTTGTTCAGCAGCATCTAACCATAATTGTCCATATTCCTGATAAGTTGGAACTGGAGGTCTTAAGCCTAAAAAATTAGCTCTAAACATAGAATTAAACTCCACTTTTAATTTTCCTTTACCTTTTTTAGTAGTAACTAGAATTACACCATTTGCTGCTCTAGAACCATAAATAGAAGCAGCACCATCTTTAAGGATACTAATTGATTCTATATCATCTGGGTTCATTTGGTAAAACTCACTGGTGTCAAATGCAGGTGCACCATCAATAATTATTAATGGACTTCCGCCGTTAACTGACGTAGCACCCCTGATTTGCATACTAACACCCTCATTACCTGGCCTTGTGGAAGTTCTGTTAATTACCAATCCTGGTGATTGCCCTTGCAATGCCAATGCTACGTTGCTGACAGCACGATCTTCAAATACTTCTGATTTTACCTGTTCTATAGCGCCAGTTAAAGTCTCTTTTCTAGCAGTACCAAAACCCACAACGATTACTTCATCCAAAGCCATCAGGTCTGATTCTAGGGATACATTAATAGTTGTTTTAGATCCTGAAACAATTTCTTTACTTACAAATCCTATACTAGAAAACACTAATATAGCATCAGAGGATGAAACATTTATGGAGTAATTTCCGTCAAAATCTGTTATTGTTCCTATTGATGTTCCTTTTAATATAACATTAACT
>NZ_JBAHZZ010000081.1:0-26842 GCF_037132785.1 Flavicella sp.
TCATTCAGCTATTTCTGTGGAATGACAATAGAACAGGTAGCACCAGACCACAGTACATTGAGTAGGTTTAGAACGGCATTGACAAAAACTAAAACCTATGAAAAATTATTTTCAGTTATAAATTCTCAGTTAGAGAGTCACAACATTATAGTTAAAAAAGGACTCATTGTAGATGCAAGTGTCATTGATACCCTTGCGACCAAAAGGAAAAACAATTCACAAAGTAACAGAAGACCGTTCAGACCAAGAGGTTACCATCACTAAAGACTATGCCCCTAGTGTTGATAAAGACGGTACTTGGTTAAGAAAGAGAGGGAAATATCATTTTGGTTTTAAGGAACATCATGTAACCGATCAACAAGGCTTGGTTCTTGGAGTATTAACCACAACTGCAAGTTAAGAATGAGATATCTAATTTAGAAGATGTTTTAAATACAGTCACGGTAAAGCTACCAAAAGACATTCCTTTAAAAGCGGATAAAGGATATCAATCAAAGAAAAACGCAACACTTTTAAAAGGTCGAAATTTAAAGAATCACATTCTTAAAAAAGCTGTTAAAAATAAATCATTGACAAAATGGGAAAAATAAATTAATTGGCAAAACAAGGTTTAAAGTGGAGCGAACTTTTGGAGGAATAAAGTTATGGTTTAAAGGTGGAATTGCAAAATACAGAGGTATGGAAAAAATGCATACTCAAAATCTGATCGAAGCTATTTGTTACAATTTACATAGAAGTCCAAGGATAATTGCCACTAATTCTAAAAACTAAAGGAAAATGAACCAAAAAATAGATCCATAACTAACATAACTAATGAAAATAAGAAAAAAAATATAAATTTTAGATTTAAAAAGTCAAAATTGAAATCTAAAACTGAAAAGAGCATTATGCAACGGTCTTCAATTTATATTCTTAAATAAAAAGACCAAGAATAGATGAATTATTTTCATATACTCTTGACCTTTGTAAAAAACTAAGTTTTTATTATTTACTCTTTAAGGCCCTTTTAATAGCGTTTTCAACTAAAGGCTCCATAACTTCATAACCTTCTACGTTAGGATGCACGGTATCTCTTCCTAATTTTTTTTTCAACCCTTTATTTTCATTTACCAATGGCGTATAATAATCTAGATAAACAACCCTATTGTCTTTAGCATAAGCTTTGATCAGCTTATTTAATTCAATGATTTTATCAGCTGGTTCAATAGAAGGACTCCAAGAATAACGAATCGCTGGTAGGACAGATGCCAAAACTACTTTAATATTATTTTCCTTAGCCAACTCTACCATAGAAAATATATTTCCAGCAATACGTTCAATAGGTATGGATCCTCTATTACCTGCTATATCGTTTGTACCTGCAGAAATCACCACCACCTTTGGTTTTAACTCAATTACATCTGGTCTAAACCTCAACAACATTTGAGCTGAAGTTTGACCACTAATTCCTCTATTTACATATGTCGGGTTAGATTCAAAAAACACTCCATGATCTCTTGTCCAATTATCTGTGATTGAATTACCAATAAACACAATTCTTTTTTCTTTTTTAGTTGGAGCTTTTAATTTAGAATTTGCCATTCTATAACGATTTAAATTCGCCCAATCTTCTTTAGGCGTTAATACAATTTTTATAACCGTAGCAATAGGATCGGGTGCTACTATAGGTAAGAAAATAGTTAAATTTCCATCTATTAAATGTGTTTTTAATTTTTCTTTTCCATAGTATAAGTAAGCTATTCTTACTTTCATTTCTCTATCAACAATCAGCTTTCCATCTTTTGGCCAATCAAACACATGTGCATAAACAACACCTTGCTTTTCTGTATAATGTCCCCAATTTGGTTTTTCAAATGAACTTTCAAAAGTTCCATAAATAGCTTCTCTATTTTCTTTCGTCCATGCTCGTATTTCTTTAGGACTTTCATTAGCTAAAAGTTTTTCAACTTCCATATTTTTCTGAGCAAAAAAGGGACTTATATTTAAAATTACAAGTATCGCTAATAGCATCAATTTCTTAAATATTTTCATTTTATATTCTTTTTAATTTATTCTTCTATTATTTGTTACTACCTCTAAAAAACTACAATTCACTAGTACATTTCGCATTTCTTAACTTTAAAAGGAAGATGTAAATTATTTATAAGACAAAAAAAATAACATTGCGGATAGCGTGAAATGCTACTACAATGTTATTTTTTTAAATGACTTATGTTTTAAATCATGGTACAACTTCCGTAACCCATGATTTATAAAGACTTTTAAGAGCTCTCTAAATATTCTATTTTTCAGACAACTCTATTTTCACAACAGTAACAGTAGAATCTGGTGCCAACATTGGCACTTCCAATATTACCCCTTTAGATGTTGCAGTTGCATTTAAATCAGACTTAGGATCTGTTAACAATGAAGCTTTTTTCACCTTAATATCTTTATTAAGCATTAGTATTCCGTTTTCTGGCCATTCAAAAACGTGTGCATAAATTACATTGTCTTTTTTAGTATAACGTCCCCATTTTGGCTTTTCATAAGGACTTGAGGAAGTGCCATAAATAGCTTCTCCATTTTTTTTAGTCCATTCTCCCATAGCTTTTAAACGTCTAATACTTTCAGAAGGAAATCTTCCGAAACCATCTGGTCCTATATTTAACAAAAAGTTACCTCCTTTAGAAACAATATCTACTAAATTTCGGATTAAATCTTCATTACTTTTCCAATTGTTATCAGACGGCTTGTACCCCCAAGAACCGTTCATAGTCATACATGCTTCCCAATCAGAATCAATTCCTGTATCTGGAATTTCTTGTTCTGGAGTACCAAAATCTCCTGCAAACTCTCCTTCCACATCCATTCCTTCCATTCCGTCTCTACCTTTATCAACTCTATTATTCACAATAGTGTTTGGTTGAATCTCGCGAATATAGTTATAAAGGTCTTTCCCCATTTCTGTAGTATAATCTGGAATCCAATCTCCATCAAACCAAACTACACCAACATCACCATAGTTTTTCAACAATTCGCCAACCTGAGGTTTCATGTAATTCTCATAATACTCTGGAAACTCAGGATTTACAACCGTTGGATCATCATGTTGTGCAATGTTATAGTTTGGGTATAAATTTCCTTGAGCTTGTGGATGATGCCAATCTACAATAGAGTAGTAAAAACAAAATTTAATTCCTTGTTTTTTACAAGCCTTTGATAATTCTTTGATAATATCTCTCTTAAATGGAGAAGTATCCATTACATCATAGTCTGAAACTTTAGAATCCCACAACCCAAAACCTTCGTGATGTTTAGCAGTAATCACAATATACTTCATCCCTGCATCTTTAGCCATGGATACCCATGCATCTGCATCAAACAATACTGGGTTAAACATTTCAGGAAATTTTTCATAGTCTTCAATCGTATAATCTAACTTGTCCATGGCCCATTCAGCACCACCTCCAGCTATTTTAGTTCCACGTTCACCACCTATAATAGAATATGCTCCCCAATGAATAAACATTCCAAATTTAGATTCTCTCCACCATTCCATACGTTCATCATCGGAAAGGTTTTTACTATTTTTCTTTGATTGACTATTCCCTTGAAATACAACTCCTAATGTAAAAAGGACCATTAAAAAACGGACAATTGTTAATCTCATACTTAATTTTCTCATATTCATGTATTTATTTATTTATTTAGAAACTATAATGGTATTGATTGAAGTAGCTTTTAGCTTAGCTGAGACTATCTTATTACCTATTTTAATGGTTATTGTTTTATTTTCTTTGTCAGGGTTATTTACTAATAACACAGTGCTCCCGTCTTTAGATTTATATGCTAAATGATTTTTCCCTTCAGTAGATTTTAATAAATGATCTCCAGGCTTCACAAAATGTGACAAATGTTTAAAAAGATAGAATTCATCTGTATAAGTAACTTCTTTTGACTTTTTATCAATAACGATCATGGAATTCTGAGGCCATCCCCAAGAACTTTTTCCTGTTTCATCTAAAATCATATTCCAATACATATAAGATCCACATCCATTATTTGTGTAATGAAGCAAGGTATTCCAAGAGACCTGTAATGATGACCAATCGTTCTCTTGTTCTCCACATTTATTTTCAGTTTGCATAAATTTATATGACGGATATTCTTTGCTTATTGAAGGAACAGATTTAGATCCACCCCATTGAAAACCTACTCCACTTAGGTATTTCGAAGCATTTTCATCATCCAATATAGTTCTAACATAATCAGGATTCCCTGCATTAATCGTACCTAGCCAAATTTCAGTTAAAAGTTTATCCTCCTCAAACTTTGGACCAAGAAACTTCCCAATAAAATAAGCCATATCCTCGGGTCTCCACGTACATGCTGGCCAATTAGGAGCATATGCAACTTCATTTTGAGGCATAATAGCCCACAAAGGCACACCCGCTTCTTTATATTGTTGTACAAATTTAGAGAAATACAAAGCGTAGGCTTTCAAATATCTTTCCTGCATTTTAAAACCTGTAGCATTGTTAAATATTTCGGCACCAGGAGTCATTCTATTTCCTTCAGCACGACCATTCCAGTCTCCACTACGTGCAGAATAATGTTCGTTTACTTTCATCCAAGCAGGAGGAGACCAAGGAGAAGCCCACAGTTTTAGATTTGGTTGAATTTTTAATGCTTGTTTAATATATGGAATAAGAATAAAACGATCTCTATCAATATTAAAATCGCGCATCACAAAATCTTCCGGAACATCATTACTTGAATAATAACTTAAGGCATAATCACTTGCTCCAAGAGGTAAGCGACACATTGTAAAATCACATCCATCTTTAGAAAATAATGCTTCCATTACTTTTTCCATTTCCTTTTTAGGCAAGACTTGCAAAGCAGTATAACCTAACTCATTAAAAGACCCTCCAAAACCATCAACAACCTGTAAAAGACTATCCATATATACAGTAATATCAGCTTCAGCACTAGACTCTATAATCTTAACCGATTTTTTGGAATTCACCCATCGCTCCGTTTCGGTTGTATAAATCATACTTGCCTTTTGAGCACTTGTAAGCTTAAATACAAATAACATAATCAGCATTAAACTAAACGTTATAGTCTTTTTATTTGTTTTCATGTTCAAAGTTCCGTTTTTAATATTAACAATTATTTAAATCTGATATTAATAGGTAATTCTGATTGGTTACGCATTACAATAATATCTATCGTATTAAGAGTCTTATTATTTTTTAATACGGTAAAAAAATCTTTTATATTTTCCAGTTTTTCTCCATTTACTTCAATAATTACATCTCCTATTTTTATACCATTATTCTGAACAGCAGGACTATGTTTCCAAGTTCTCAATACAATAACCCCTTCTGCAGAATTCAATCCATATGCTGATTGCTCTTGTTCAGACTCAACACTTTTTAATGTATTTCTCAACCAAGCAATGGTATAATTTCCTTTTTTCCCATTAGTTTTTGAAACATCTTTCAATACTGGAACTTCAGGAGTTTTAGCCAAAGCCTTTAATTCAGGTTTTAAAACACCAAATTGATTCATAGGAAAATTGACAAAACCAATTGCTAAAGCTGGTGAATTATCTAAAACACTAAAATCTAAATTTTTAGGATCTTTAAATAAAGGATCCCCAAAAGAACTATGGATATCCCTATCGTACATCTGTGGTTTCATCATCGCTTCTTCATTTGGAAACAAGTTATAGTCCAAGTCTTTTCCCCATCCTAACAACCCTACATCTTGATAGGTTTTTTGTATAATATTATTCTTAAAGACATCTTCACTTTTAGCAAACCAAACATGTGGATGTAAAGAATTATTCACCATAATATTATTTTCTACGACTCTTTGAAACCCTTCTCTTAATTTGATACCGCTATTAAGACATAGATTATTATATATATGATAGTTTGACGACCCATCATCTAAATCTATATCCCAGCCATGATCGCAACGAAATCTATTATTCCTAATAATTGTTGTTTTTATAGCATCCCATTTTGGCATTTCTGGATTAGCAGTTGTTATACTATCCATGTATTTCCTATTAGGATGCCAAAACCGGTCTCTTCCCCAAGAGTTAAATGACCCATGATCGCTGGTTTCCAAGACGGTATTAAAAACATCATTATTTTCTAAAATATGACCTCCCCAAGTTCCATCTCCAATATTTATTCCAGCACGAGGTACGTCATATATACTATTGTGATTTACAGTAATATCCATAGACATGGAAATCTGAACACCAGCAGATTGCTTTTCGATTCTGCCAATACGATAAATAAGGTTGTCTTCAACCAAACATCCTCTTGGATACAATTCATTTTTAGGACCAGCAATCGTATCCATATCAGCTAACAATACAAATTTCCTGTAATTAAATGAAGGTGAACGAACCGCAGATGGATCTCCTATAAAAGAAATAGCACTTGCCCCACATTCGTGAATATGATTTCCTACAATCTTTAGGCCTTTATTATACTTGCTCGCCATGATTACATTACCTCCTAAATTGGTGAATTCGTTATTAGAAACAATACAATCCTCTGTGCCTTCAAAGAAAATAGCACTTCCTCTATAAATGGTCCAATCACTACGTAACAATGGTTCAAACTCTTCCATAAAAGTTCGTTTGGTATTTTCAAACGTAATTCCACTAATGGTTACATTTTTAACTGGATCATCAAGCGTTCCAACAACCTGAATTAGTTCTTTTAGTACGGACACTTCAAATTCTCCTGTTTTAAGAGACACTCCTTTAGCTGGCCAATAATATAATTTATCATTCTTAGCATCAAAATACCATTCACCTGGACTGTCTAACTCCTCAAATACATTTTCAACCATACGATATTCTTTGTGTGGTCTAGAATCTCTGTTGTTTTGATGACCTCCTTTTAAAATTGGTGTTCCATCTTTATTTACTCCCGTAATTTGATAATGAAAACCGCCCCATCTTCCTCCATGTAAAGCATGAAAATAAGCACCTTCTGGATTTTCCCATGAAGCTATTCGTTCTTTTGAAATAACATCAGCAGCGTACCCTTGCCAGTAATGACCTTCTTCATTATAGTTAGGGTATCTTGCTAAAATTTGTGCCTTCCCGTCAATGATAAACTGATCAAAATCTAAACCTTTATCTACATTAGTTACGTATATCTCCTTTTTATATTTCTTCCAATCTACTTCCAAAGAAACAGACCCTTTGATACTTACTTCTGACGATTTTGATCCTTTAATGGTTATTCCGCTTAAAGAAGCATTTAATTCGATTGGTTTGGATAAATAATATGTACCTGGCAATAAGTGTATTATGATCTTTTCATCTGGTTGTCTTAATTTTATTTCAGATACTCTATCTAATGCAGCAGCTAAATTCCCAAAAGGAAATTCCTTTGTACCATCACTCTTTGTCTCTAATACTTTAGAAACATATATATCAATAGAATCGTTTTTTGACAAGCAAGATATCAAAACGATTAAAGGCAAGAAAAGTGTAAATATTATTTTCATTTAAAAATAGTTATATAGTTGGTTTTCCTTTTAAAATATCGATTGAAATCAAAAACAAATCTGCTTCTCGAGTTGTTTCAATATAACACCTGTCAGCATCTTGTTTTCCTTTATTAAAAAACCCGTGAGATTGTCCTTCATAAATAAAAACATCACACCTACTTCCTAGTGCTTCCATTCTTTTTTTATATTCATAAGCCGTAGAAACAGGTATTAATTTATCTATACCACCTAAGAAAAATATTGTTGGAGGCGTTCCTTTTTTTATATTATGCATGGGAGAAAACTCTAAATAACGATCTCCAATCCTATCATAACCATAACCCTTTTCACTATTGTCAATTACAGGATTATACAGTACAAGTGCACAGGCTTTTGAACTTATAGACAAATCATCCGTAGCTTCATTTAAACCCTCTAACATAGTAGTTGCCGCCGCTAAATGCCCACCTGCAGAACCTCCTGCAGCAACCATTTTATTTTTATCAATATTTAATTCCTTTGCATGCCCCCTTAGGTATCTCATTGCAGATTTTGCGTCTTTAACAGCTTCAAACGGTGTTGTTTTATGTTTGTTTTTCACTCGATAATCTACCAAAACTGTTATCATGCCTCTAGAAGAAAAATAAAGAGCTTGGTCTTTAAACTGATATATACTTCCACCATTCCAACCGCCTCCAAAATAGAAAACCATTGTTGGGTATTCTTTATTTTTATCAAAATTTTTCGGATTGTAAATTTGAAGTTTTAAAGTATCCCCTTGTACTATTTTATAAATTAGTTCATCTGTAAATTCATCGACAATTTCCTTGTCTTTTTGGCTATAACCATAGGCTACAACAAAAAATATAGCTAGATATATTATTTTTTTTATCTTCATAATACTTCTTATTTTAATATTAACATTTTATCATAAGGTTTAGATAATTTAAACACAATTTGCGCTGGATTATTTCTATTCGTGGTTCCCTTTCTTTTGACTATTTTACCGTTTTCAAATATCTGAATCTCTATATTTTTATCTGTTTTGGAAATCGGCATATTAATAGTAATTGGATTATCATTACTAATTAAAAATCCTTCCTCTGTTTTTTCTAATGAAAACGAAAAAGGTTCTCCTGAAGACACAATATCCCATCCTTTATATTCAAACTTTGTCATACCTGATAGAAACAGCAAATCTATCTCTTCTGTACCTTTTGACTCACGTATAATTGAAAGCAATCCTTTTTGATAGAATGAATTACCTAATGCAATATCATTTTCTGAAGCATTGACTGTAATCCTATCTTTTGCATTGTCGTCATTTAATTCTACATCTATTATTTGAGTAGTTGGATACTCTTTTAAAGATGAATAAGTAACCGTTTTAATTGGATTAATGCCTCCTTCAATATACGGATTAAAAACGACCACAAATGGATTTTCCCAAGCAGAATTTTCTCTTTTCAAAACCAACGTTGGCATAAGCTCATTTAGAATTTCTATGGGAGCAGTCCCTTTTTCTATGGCATTTGACGTTGGTAAATTGACCTTATATATTGTTTGATTTGGACTTCCTTTTACCCAAAGTTTCATAATATTATCTGGATTATCATCAGTTTTCAACTTAAAAACAGCCTTTAAATCGTTGGAAGACTCTGCCTTAAATTTATCCGTCAAATAATCATAACCTTTTAATCTTCCGTTTTTAGAATTTAAATCTGTCGTTGGTTCAAATTGAATTTTCTTGTTATTTTCATCAATAACATCTAAAGACTGCCCTAAATTATGATAAAAATATTCATGACTTTGAATCCCCTCTTTTTGTTTTTTGGATCTAAATACATCTACTACGTATGATGCTTTATTTTTAGTTTTAATTATAGCCGTAAATCGCTGCTGATTAGAAATCGTTTTAGGCTCTACAAACGACACTTTAGAAAACGTGATTTTATCGAAAGATGGTTTTTTACCTGACTTTGGAAATACATTATCCAATTTAAAAGGATAATAAGTTCTCATTGCAGAATAATCAGATTTACCATCTACAATTACCGTATTATGAGCGGGAAACCTAGAGTAAAACTCTCTGTGATCCGGGTGCCAATAACTAGATCCTCTACCCATATCTGGCCCTAATACATAATTATTAGCAAACAATTCTAACGAAATACCATTGGCATGTGCATGATTTCCAAAAGACCCAACTGTAGAAACCATTATGGCATTATCGCCTTCTCCCATTCGCTGATTTAACATGCTCACATTGGGTGCATAAAATGTTGGTGTCGTAAAACTTTCTATACTCACATTCTTATGCTTATCAGAATAAGCATTTAATTTATCAACATAAAAAAACAATTCGAAATAGCCTTTCGCTTTTCTTTCATATAATTCGTCATCAATTATTTGAGATAGCAATCCTGATATCAAAGCCTCTTTTTCTACTAAATTATACTTTCTATAATTCGCTATAAGCAGTTCAAAATTTTCTGGAGAAATCATATTATGGTGTGAATCTCCAAAACCAACCATATATCCACTAGGAAACAAATATTGGAATGAAGCCAATACGGCCTTTTCAATAATAGGATAATTTAAAAACTCATTATTATTCGTAGCTTGATCAAGTAAGGTTATAATATTTAAAAGAGTCGTGATTACATGCACCGAATAGGAAGCACATTCTGGCCACATTGCAGTTTCTTGGTCGTAAACCAAAAGGGATTCTTTTATTGAAATTTGCCTATCTGTAGAAATATTAAATGTATGATCCAAAAAATACTCTTGTCCTTTCCCGTTTTTATAATTTTCATTATTCTCTAAAACTAATGCTACATAGGTTAAAAATCGTGCTTGAAAAAGATTCCAGTTATTATCTGGAATTCCATTTTTAATAATTTGATCTCCCCATTTTTGAAAAACAGCAACGGAATTATCTAAACTATACTGATTGGATTTGAAATAATTGAATAAAAAATCATAAGTTGACACTAATTGAAGTAAAATACCTTCATGTATTACTTCAAAAGTAGCAAGTCCAGAAATATATTGCTGGTTTGAGTTCTTTAAATCAATGGGAGCATCTCTGTAATGCATCCCATCTATGTATTTAAAAAATACTGGAGAGGCAAATTCTGCATATTTAGAATCCCCTGTTAACCAATATAAAAAGGCAGCATCTTCTACAAGTCTCATTATTTGTTCGTTCAATTTTTCAATGGCAAAACCCGCCTTTGAAGGGTGAATCCATTCTTTTCTACCTGTTTTTTTATGCTCTAAATACAATCCTCTTGGATCATCAAAATACGGTTCTACATTTTCTAATCTAGGTCGTTTATAATCCGTTGCCCAATCCCTAGTTCCAGAATATCGAACGGTAGGCACTGGAGCACTTCCTTCAGAATGCGAAAATTTACCTCCTTTTAAAAACACTTTATCGTGTTTTGTTTTCCAATTCATCTGTAATCTAGAAACCAACCATTCCGAATCTTTTTCAACAAATTCTAAATACTTTTCTAAATTTTCTTTTTTTCTATCAACTAATTCATTTTTCCATTCAACTTCTTCAAGTGTCTGTAAAAAGGCTTCTTTATCCTGATTGGTTGTATAAATTCGGGGATGCGATTCGATTTGTGAAAAAAAAACTCTAGGCACCATTAAAAAATAAAAAATGAGAAGTCTATAAAACATAATTATTTATTTTTTGTATTAATATTGTTTTTCAATTAGGTTACAAATCTAGCTTTTGAAATAACCTAAATTTCAAAAAGTTTATTCTATTTAATTTCAATATGATAACCTGCTGGATATTCTTTTGCTTTTCCTTTTCCTATGGAAATTAAAACTGGGTTATCAGAAGAATAATAATATGCACCCTCTTCAAATTTTAATTCCGCAGTAATCGTTTCTTTTACAGCTTCAATTTTAAATTTTCCTTTTTGTAATAATTTTCCTTTTCCCAAATACAAATACTGAAATTGATTGTTTTTTTCTGAAGTAATTCCGAATACCCCTTGAAACTTCAATCCTTTTGTTGGTTTGTACACTTTATCATCAATTGCATTGCATATAAATTGCTTGCTGTTTTTTGACTTTACAGAAATACTTACAAAGTTCTTTGAAGTTTGAATTTTAGAAATTTCTTGAATCGACTTTTCATCGGTTTCATAAGATTCGAAAACGGCAACAAAAGGATGTTCTTTTCCATTGATATTATTCTGACGAACAATTAATGTAGGAGTCGACTCAGGGCTTTTATTTACCTGTCCTGGTGTAACATCACTTCGAAGTGTTGTTGGAGGTGCATCTACAAGGTACAATTCCCTGTTATCTTGACCCATCATCCACATATTTACATGCAAGGCAGGAGATACGGTATTAATAACCCAAGTAGCATTAAAATCATCCGTATGGATTATCTTTTTTTGATTTTTAAAAAACGAATAATTTTTATTGTATTTTGTACCTAAATCATCAACTGCAATTATTTTCAAAGATTCGTTAGCTCCACTATTAAGCGTTACTGAATTCCCCAAATTATGATGGATATAATCGTTATCTAACTGGTCAGATCTAAAAACATCTACATAATACCCTGTAGTTTCAGAAGTACGAACCATGGCTACTAAACGTCTTTTTTCATCGGCAGATACATCTGTAAAAGAAATATTTTCTGAAGTTTCTGATTTATTATAAAATCCTGCTGTCGTATCAACATATGGGTCCATTGCATTGATGGTAATATCCCCATTTTGATAACCGGGAATAATTGTATTTGACCCTGTAATCCCTCTGTGATAACCCGCATCAGAGGACCAATAGGATTCATAAGCTGAAGCATCAGGTGCCAAAGACCATCCTTTACCATAAAATTGCATTGCCAATCCATTTTTACCCAAATGAGATTTATATTTGCCACCATACAATGTAAACATTAAACCATTGTTATCATCATTACCATTTTTCATAATAATATGTCTATGAAATGGAGAATAGGCTGTTTTATGAAATGGCAAATCACTTCCCGACTCTGGTAAAACTTGGTTAAATACAATCCCTTGCCAATTTGAACTATTTCTATCATAATGTCCAGAGGCAATATTTTTACGAATAACAGTAGCCATTTTTATTGCCGTTTCTGTATCTCCTTCCCATGTTGAATACGTTAATAAAGATTCAAACGAAGACATATTTGCTGGACCCCCTCTCATATCACCAAAAACCACCAAGTTCCCACGAGCGTCTAACCAACCTAAATTTGCCATAGCTGCTTTGCGAATAATCGAATTTCCTTTTAGAGTATTTATTCCAACCTTGTACAGCTTAATCCCCATATCTAAAACAAAAGGTATCATTCCTGACGCATAACCAGGAGATTCTGGCCATAAACCTGTTGTTTTATTATAATTCCCCATAATTTCTGGTAAACCGGCATAATGTTCTCCCGATTTTTCTGTATAATAAGGAATGAAATACTCTCGTCCTTTCCCATCATCATAAAAATTATTGGACTCTAAAACAAGCATACTTCCCAATATGTTTTTATAGCGATTTACATTCCAATTCCCATTTTTCCCTCCTCTTACCAGTCCTATTTCAATAAAACGTTTAAATACGATTCCTGCTACATCTACTAACTTTTTATTAATGAGCTCTAAGTGTTCATGTGGATTCTTATTCAAATAATCAAACAAAAAATCGTAGGTTATCGCCATAGGTATTTGTCTATTATCATGGATTACTTCATAATCATAATAACCCAAAATTCCTCCTGGCTCATAACCACCAGGCCCACCAGCTGATTCTTTTGGATCCAATGGTGGTTCCATATAATAAGTTCCCAATAACCATGTCCACATAATATCCGCTGAAAACTTTGCGTATTTTTCTTCTTGAGTAATATAATATGCAAAAGCAGCCTTTTCTGCTAACTTTAATATCTCTGTATTATTCTTAGCAATCATATGTCCTGTTTCTTTATACGGAATTAAAATAGGTGTTTTATCTCTGCTAGAACGACTGATTCCAAACATATCTCCAGTTTCGTTGTAAGGAAGTCTATCCTCTAAAGGAACATTTAAATAATCGTTCCAAATACGCATACCAGGTAAACGCACTGTAGGTATTGGCGCATTTCCTTTACCGTAATCCCAGTTTTGTTTTTTTATGTAACACTGTGTATAATGCTCTCCTTTTTTCCAATACATAGCCAATCTTGAAACTATCCAATCAGGATTGTTCACATGGCGATCTACATAAGAATCTATTTCAGACAACAAAACATCCCAAGATGCTTTTGCCCAATCTTCGTTTTTAATTTTATTTAATAGCTCTGTTCTGTCTTGTTTATTAGTGAATAAACGAGGATGCTCACCTAATTCTTGAGCAAAAACAGAAATGCTATTAAGCATTAAGGAAAGAATTAAAGTTACTATTGGTATAAATTTCATAATGTAAAAAACTTATTTTTGTTTGAATTCGTATACAATTTTAATGAAGAGGAACCGTTTCAATATTTGGATTCGCTTGCGCTTCAAGGTACTTTCTAAGGATCTCTTGATCTAACTCTGAGCTATCACCATATTGTTTACGCAAATCGGCTAACTGCTCTTTTAATTGAACAACGATATCTGCGTACGCTGGATCATCAATAACATTAGTCATTTCATTTAAGTCGTTTTTACGATCGTAGAGTTCCCACTCATCTATATCGTAATAAAAATGTATCAATTTATAATCCTGAGTAATAATTGCATAATGTCTTTTTACCATGTGAATACCAGGATACTCATAGTAATGATAATACACAGCATCTCTAGTCCACTCCTCATCATTTCCAATTAATAACGGAAGTAAGCTTTCCCCTTGCATATCTTTTGGAGCATCAACACCAGCGATTTCCAATATTGTTTGTGCAAAGTCAAGGTTTTGAACCATTTCAGTATTGGTTATTCCAGCTTTAATAACATTTGGCCAACGAATTAACAAGGGTGTTTTAAATGATTCATCATATACAAAACGCTTATCAAACCAACCATGTTCTCCCAAGTAAAACCCTTGATCAGAAGTATAAATGATAATTGTATTTTCTGCTAATTTTGTCTTATCTAAATAATCTAATAATCTACCTACATTTTCATCAACCGATGCAATACAACCTAAATAATCTTGCATATAACGTTGGTAACGCCATTTCATCAATTCTTTTTTATTCATCTTAGGATACTTTTCTTTAAAGTCTTCCATCAAAGGTGTATATACCGAATCCCAAACAGCTCTTTGCTCAGGGTTCATACGCCCTACTTCTCTATGGAAAGCATCAATATCCCAACCCGAAACATCTTTTATTCCAAGTTCAGCCATCATTTTAGGATAGAGTTTAGAATCCCCAGCCCAATTCATATGTGTTAATAGATTCATTTCAGCTGTTTTAGCTGCTGTTCCACGTCCTTCATACGTATCAAACAACGTTTCAGGCTCTATAAATGTTTTCTTTGTGTATTCCTTAAAATGACGCGGTGCTGGTAACCATTCTCTGTGAGGAGCTTTTTGCATAGAAAACAACATAAATGGCTCGTCTTTATTTCTATCATTTTCTAACCAATTTATAGTCATATCCATGATAATATCAGTTACATAACCTTCAACAGTAATTTTACCGTTATTGGTATTAAAATCGGGATTATAATATTGACCTTGCCCAGGAAGAATTTTAAACTCGTCAATGCCTTTAGGGTTATTTCCAAAATGCAATTTTCCAAACATCGCAGTTTGATATCCTGCTTTTTGTAACAATTGAGGAAATGTCATTTGCGATTCGTCAAAAGGAAAAACATTATCCACCTTACCATGTATATGACAGTGTTTACCTGTAAGTATTGTAGCTCTTGATGGCGCACATATAGAATTTGACACACAAGCATTTGTAAATAGGATGCCTTCATCGGCTAGACGATCAATATTAGGTGTTTCTATTAAATGATCACTATATGCACTAATAGCTTGATATGCGTGATCATCAGACATCATAAAAATAATATTTGGTCGCTTTGGCAACTCCTTATTCTCTGCGTTATCTTTTTTTGAGGTTTGACAAGAAACCAATCCAATAAATATTAGAGTCGACAGTATTTTTGAAGTTTTTATATGCATTATTTATATATTTATTTAATTCTTAATTTTAATTATCTGTATGACAAAACCATTATTGCTTTTCACCAATAATTGTAGTTTTGACTCTTTTGTCATTTTCATTTCTTCAATTCTCACATGAGTTCTTGTATTTATAGACGCATCATCTGAATATATTTTTGCTTGATACTCACTATTATCTTGTAAAAAAGAGAATTCAAGATCTACTAAATTCGGTTTTTTACCATTTATGCCTCCAATAAACCAGTCATCACCTTTTCTTCTAGCAATAACTCCTAGTTGTCCTATTTTTGCATATAATACTTTTGTTTCATCCCAGGTAGTAGGCACGGCTTCAAAAAACTCTAACTCTGGTTCGAACCCAATATGTTTGGTATCCCCCCATAAACCATCTAGTTTTTCGGGAGAATCAGCGGGTTTATCATACCAATACAAAAACTGAAGAGGACTAAAAAGACAAACCGTTTTTGCCATTTGAGAAGCATGAGAACCCATGGCATTTACTCTTCTATTATAATAACATACGGTATTATCTGCTGCTCCAGCTAACATTCTAGTAAACATGCTAATTAAAGTATGCTCATTAGAAACAGTTGCTTCGTCTCCACGTATACCTTCTTGCGTTAAAAAATTCGGGTACGTTCTTGAAAAACCTGTTGGCCTATATTCATCATGAACATCTATAATTAAATGATATTCAGCTGCTTTTTTTATAGCTTCATGTAACCAAGCTGTAGCGTCTTGATCACCTACACGTACAAAACCAAATTTAATTCCAGCTACACCCCACTTTTTAAACAATGGCAACACCTCATCTAATTGTTTTTCTAATGCACGACGGTTTACATATAATATAACACCTATATTTTTTTCTTTAGCATAGTTACAAATAGCTTCAATATCAAAAGGACCTTTGGACCGTTTTGGGTCTAAAGTTACAGTTGTTGCATCAGATGCATTATCCATTTCATTACCATACCAACCTGCATCAAATAATACATATTGCATGTTACTACCTGAGACAAAATCTATTGCAGCTAACCCTCCTTTTGTAGTTAAAGTAGTTTCTCTTAACGCCTTTCCTGGTACAATCCAAGATTCATCTTTAATTTCTGATGGGTCATTTAAATTTTGGATGATATAATTATTTTGAAGTAAATCACCTTCATTTTCTGCCATCATAACAACCCTCCATGGCGATTGAAAAGGTAATTTTTTATCCACTTTATTCCCCTCATTAATTCTTTCTGAAACGATAGCACCAGTAATTTTGTCTTGTTTTTGAACTTCCATTTTCCCATCAAGACTTGATAAGATACTAAACTCAGAAGATGTCCCTTTTTTAAAACTTAATCGAGCATAATCAACTAACTTTGCTTCTGCTAACGCAACTTTTAAACTGGCACCCATATCAATTAACAAAGGCCTTTCACAACCTTCCTCTAATTGTGTTAATGGAATTTCATTATACTCACCTTGTGCTGTTAAAACACCTTTTTCTCGTTTTGGTGTTGACCAAACTTTATAATCTTCTGTGAAATTATAATGTATTTGTTCATCTAATGCAATTTCTTGAATGTTTTGTTCGGGGAATTCATAAGAAAAAGCGATTCCTTCATTATAAGCTCTACAAATAATATTAAACGTTGTTTCTCCCTGTTTAAAAAAAACTTTAAGTTGATTATAATGATCCGGAATACTACTTAATTCGCTAAAATTAGACTCCCATATAGTATCAGTGCTTTCCCTTTCTACTTTCAGTACAGATAAAGTATTAGATAAATCAATTTCATTAGAAATAAGCTCTAACGTTGAAGGCAATAACACTACTCTATCGTGATATTGAATTGAAAACTTAATTTTATTTTCTGGAGTAGACAAAAGTTTAAATACTTTATTCCCATCAGGTGATTTCACCACAATAGTTTGAGTATTATTACATGATAAAATAAGTACAGAAATAAGAAAAACCCCTAACCCAACTTTTATTTTAAAATTATTAAAAACCGTCATATTTATTATATATTTTATTTATTGACAAGTGATTTTAAGCAGAATAAATTCAACTATTTCATGTCTATTTTTAACGAGCCGAAGACCATTTATTAAAGTTGAATTATTAATTAAAACATCATTCTCTTTTTTGTATTTGTCTACAACAGGCAGCTTATTAGGCATCTCAATATTTGACGAAAACAGATAAGCAACACGATTCGATAGAGATTTATTCAACATTATTTTTTAGAAAATTTTTGAGTACGTTTCCATATATGACTATCCGCTAATAATTTTGCGTATTCTGAATTTAGAAGTATTTTCATTTTTTTAAATTCCTCTGGATATTTTTCAGATACTTCTTGCGTTTCACCTAAATCATTTTTTAAATTATATAATACAAAATCTGTAAGTTCAGCATCTTTCACTAAAGCCTCATTTCCATCATACAAATTATGGATCTTAGGTAAATATTCTCCATTATTTTTTAATCGACATAAAATTTTCCAATCCCCGTCCCGCATTGCCACAACTTGATCATTAAGAGCATCATAAAAACTCCACAATAAAGGTTTAGTTCTTTCAAAATTTCCTGATTCAAATATGGAAACAAAAGACTCTCCATCTAAATCTATTTTTGGCAACTCTGCTCCTGCCAATTCACAAAACGTAGGTAAAAAATCTAATGATGAAATCACGTTATCAGATGTCCCTCTATAGCTATCTTTACCAATCCATTTTATAATACCAGGCACTCTAAACCCTGCCTCGTTTGTCCATAATTTCATTCCTTTTAAATCTCCAGGAGATCCATATGATTTTTTTGCTCTATTATATCTCATAAAAGTTTCTGGACCATTGTCTGAAGTGAAAATCACCAGGGTGTTTTTATTATGATTCTTTTGTAAATACTCCATTAAACGGCCAACAGCAAGATCAACATTTTCAACATTCGCAAAATATTCTGCCTGTTCTCTGTTTTCTGCCTTCGGTAAATATTTGGCAACCAATTCTTCTGGAGAAGCAATTGGTTCATGAGGTTCATGAAAATTAACTTCTAGAAAAAATGGTTTCGTATTCTCTTTCTTATCTAACCAATTAATAGCTTCATCAATAATAATCTGACTACTAAATCCAATAATTTCTCCTACTTCCTGACCATTACGCACAAAATTAGTCGGATTTTGATGACTTGGTGAGACATTATTATGTGTTGCCATCCAATGATCAAACCCAAAGTCGTTTGGTTGTGGTTGTTTATCAGAATTAAATCTTGAACTGCAATGCCATTTCCCTACCAAACACGTAGCATAACCAACTGATTTTAACAATGCAGGAATGGTTTCTTCATAAGCCTGAAGATGTACTAAATCTCTATTGTCTTCACTTTTTTTAAGTCCTGGAATAAAATCGTATACGCCTGCCCGATTGGGACTTCTACCTGTTAACAAACCAACACGAGAAGGAGAACATACTGGTGCCGCCGAATAAAAGTTAGTGAATCTTATACCTGTAGCAGCTAACTTATCTAAATTCTTAGTCTCAATAATTGGGTGTCCAAAAGACGCTAAATCACCATAGCCTAAATCATCACATAATAGCACTATAATATTCGGCTGACCTACAATTTCTTGTTGATTTTCCCCTACTTTTATTTTAGAATATTTCTTTGTTTTGCAAGAAAAACTTACCATAAAAACGATAAGAAAAAAATAATTAATTGTTTTAAAATTCATCCTTGTTTAATTATTAGTGTTCTTAAAATAATTGCTAAAAAACAGCATTTGATATTTTATTGAATTCTTCCAATATTTATTTGTATGTCCGCCAGGGCGTTCTATATAATCATGTGGGATGTTTCGTTCTAACAACTTGTTATGAAGTCTAACATTGGCATCATAAAAAAAATCATCAACTCCACAGTCAAAAAGAAAATGTAAATTTTCACCATTTAACAAATACAGCAAATTAATTACAGTATTATTTTCCCAAACTTCAAGATTATTAGCATACTCCCCTAATCGTTTAGATATATTCCAACGCAAAGGAAAAGGACGAATATCTACACCACCACTCATACTTGCTGCAGCTCCCCAAATATCAAGATGTTTAAATGCTAAATACAAAGCACCATGTCCCCCCATACTATACCCCGTAATAGCTCTATTTTTAGAAGTCGCTATTGTTTTATATGAAGTGTCTACGGCAGAAACCAATTCTTCTGATATATATGTTTCATACTGCATTGAAGCATCTATTGGACTGTCAAAATACCAACTCGTTTTCTCTCCGTCTGGGCAGACAATTATAACATTATAATCATCAGCATATTTTTTAATATCGGGTGCTTTATTCATCCAAGATGAATAATCTCCTCCGGCACCGTGAAGTAAATAAACTACTGGAAATAAACTCTCTTTATTTAAATAAGAATCTGGGGTAATCACCACATTTTTAATTTCCTTATTCATTGCCTTGCTATAAACAACAAGAGTATCAACCTTTGAGGCAAACACAGAACTTGTAAAACCTATAACTACAAGAAAATAATAAACAAAATTATTCCTTTTCATATCTCATTATTTCTTTAATATAATATCCTCTAACTCTTCTAATGTTTTTCCTTTTGTTTCCGGCATCATAAATGCGACAAACAGCAACTGAAGCACCATCATACCAGCAAAAACCATAAAAACAACACCAGCACCAATCATAGGGTGTTTAAATAAAAATGGAATTGAAGATGGAATAATAGCTGCAAGAATCCAATGTGTTGAACTTCCAAAAGATTGCCCTGAAGCTCTTAAGTGATTTGGGAAAATTTCAGAAATAAACACCCATATAACAGCACCTTGTCCAATCGCATGCGATGCAATAAACAAGAATAAGAAAATTGGCACTGCCATTCCTGTCCATTCATTGAAAAAGGCCGCAGAAACCAAACTTAAAGAAATAATATATCCTACTGAGCCAAAATACATCAATGTTTTTCTTCCCAATTTATCAATTAGAAATACTCCGAAAAGTGTAAAAACAAGATTTGTAACACCAATTCCAATACTACTTAATAAGGCAGTACTCTCTTCTAAACCAGCCTCTTTAAAAATACGAGGAGCGTAGTATAAAAAAGCATTTATGCCCGAAAACTGATTAAAGAAAGCAATTAAAAAGGCTAACGTTAAAGGAAACCTATACTTTTTAATAAATATAGTTTCTGATTTGTCGTTCGAATCTGAATGACTTTCAATTTCTTTTACTTGTTCTTCAATATCTATATTTGGGTTTATCATTTTCAAAACTTCTCTAGCTTCTTTACCTCTAGATTGTGACAACAACCATCTAGGACTTTTAGGAACTTTCAATGTGAATAAGATATACAATACTGCAGGTATTGCTTCGACTCCTACCATCCATCTCCATGAGTTTTCACCTAAACCACTTAAAAGGTAATTAGACATATAAGCGATAAGAATACCAAACACAATATTAAATTGATATAAAGCGACCAAACGTCCACGATTTTTAGCTGGTGCAATTTCTGATATATAGGCTGGTGCAGCAATCGTTGAAGCTCCAACACCAATACCTCCAATAAACCTTGCTATAGCAAAGATATATGGATCATTAGCAAATGCGGAAGCTACAGCTGAAACAGCAAATAAAACCCCAATAATAATTAAGGTGTTTTTACGACCATATTTATTGGTGGGAAATCCTCCAAAAACAGCACCTATTACAGTACCCCAAAGTGCAGATCCCATAACCACCAAACCATGAAATGAATTAGACGACCCCCATAGTTCTTGCAATTTTTGATCTGCTCCGGAAATAACCACCGTATCAAATCCAAATAGAAACCCTGCAAGTGCCGCAGTAATTGACCATAATATTATTTTTTTGTTCATTTTTTATATAAGTTTAATTAGTTAATTATTTTAAAGGAATAACCATATTCCATGTTTTTGTTCCATTACCAAATCCACCAGGTCCATCCATAGTCGCAAAAAATAAATGTGTAGGTTTTCCTTCTTCTACAAGAACAAAGGCACGTTCTAATTGACCTTGTTTGACCGTTTTTCCATCATTCCATTTTACGTTTTTAGTGTATGCTTTAGGGTTTTCATCAATAACCCAATTGATACCATCCTCTGAATGAGCTAAAAGTCCATCACCTTTTCCTCCGGTAATTAGTCCTCGTTGATCTTTTGCTATCATATGATACCCGTTATCATCACTCCATAAATGCGGATCTTCAATCTCTCCAAAACGTTCCATCGAAAATAATGGTTCATCATCAATTATAGCATATGGTCCATCAAACGAAGGAGCTATAGCAACTCCAATACTCATACCACTATGTTGTACACCATCTTCTTTATAACTTCTACCTTTAAAAAGCAATACTACGGATCCATCCTTTTTTATTAATGGAGAAGGATTAGACATTAAAAAACTATAATATGAATTTGGTTTAACATCTAAAATTGGCGAGTCAGATCTTTTCCATGGACCGTTAGGACTTTTGGAGGTTGCGATGCCAATACGTTTTCTCCATCTTGAAGTAATACACCATTTACTGGATAAATCAAATTCACTAATATTCCCTACTGAAACATCTTCAAAAGGATGTGTTGATCCCATATAGTATAGTATATACGTATCTTTATATTTTACGATTTTTGGATTATGACAGGATTTTCCATCCCAATATTGAGAACCTCGACTTCCTAAAGCAACATCTTTAAATTGATAAGGTCCCTCTGGAGTAGTTGAAGTCGCATGAACAATTTCAGAAGCAATCATCCACCCTGGATGAAAAGGCAACATTTTTGGCCATCTAGAAGCATACATATGATACAATCCATCATCAGCTTTAATTACAGAACTTCCCCAAACCCAATAGTCTTGCATCTGTAAACCACCATTAACTGGTGCTTCTTTTAAATTATTTAATATGGAATTCTGTGCTCCACAGGTGAATATAAATCCGATATAAATCAGAAAAAGAGAATTCTTTATTTTAGAAAACAATAAACCATCATAAGAAGGTTCAGCTCTTTTGCTACATGAATAGTCTTTGCCTATAATTATTGAAATCCTATTCCAATTAATAACTGTACATCTTTGACTAAAAAATGTAGCTTTTACTTTTCTTGTGAGTATTTCACAAAATCTATCTGCGAAAGTAGGTGTGTTTTGTAGTTTCATACTTTAAACATTCGTTTTGATTAACCGAATAACAATAAGTTAAGTAAAATATTTAATTCTTTGTTTTATAAATTTAACCTGCAACTATTTTATATCTTAAAGGCTCAGCTCTCAAACATATTATAAACTACTTAATTCTATATTGCCCGCAATTACAATTTTAATAACACTTGCTATTGGATCTGGGGCTGTTTTTGGCAACTTTATAATTAGCCCTTCATTTGAAGATCTAGTTTTAATTAATTGATTATTTACTAATAAAGTAGATTGAAGCACTTCATTCTTCAATTCGGGAATATACAATTCACCATCTTTTGGCCAATCAAAAACAGAAAAATACAAAATTGTATTTTCACTATCTTTTTTAATAGTACACCTGCCCCAATTAAATTTTTCAAAAGGACTAAATTGTGTTTCATAAATAGCCTCGCCATTTACCTTTAACCAACTGCCCATCGCTTTTAGCCTTTCAAGTGAAGGCTCTGGAAAAACACCTGTACCTGTAGGCCCTACATTAAGCAAGAAATTACCACCCTTGCTAGTAATATCAACTAGATGCCTAATTAGTTTTTTATTTGTTTTCCAATTATCATCAGCTTTATTATAGCCCCAATGGTTATTCATTGTCATACAACTTTCCCAGGGTTTCATATATTTCCCCTCTGGGATTTCTTGTTCATTAACCTTATAATCACCTAAACAAGGTCCTACTCTACTATTTATTATACATTCCGGTTGTAACTTTCTAATGATATCAACTATTTTTTGCCCTTGTTGTTTGCTTACCAATTCATAAGTATCAAACCACATTATTCCCAAAGGACCATAATTGGTAAGTAGTTCTTTTATTTGAGGTATTGCTTTCCTATCTAAATACCGTTGTAAAACTTTATTTTTCTCTATAGGGTAATCAATCAAATTACTCCTCCAAGCTATATTACCTGCATATCCAGTCGGGCAATCAGGATCTTCCCAATCTCTTCCCAAGGAGTAATAAGTACAAAATTTCAGTCCTTGCTTTTCACATTCTTCTGCTAATTCTTTTAATGGGTCTCTTTTAAAAGCAGAACCTTTAACAATATTATGTGAGCTAGTTTGTGAATCATACATTGCAAAACCATCATGGTGTTTTGCTGTAACTACAATGTATTTCATACCTGCATTTTTTGCAATAGACACCCATTCTTTAGCATTAAATTTAATGGGGTTAAATGTTTTAGCATATTCTGTATATTCTTTCAAAGGAATTTTAGCTGTAAACTGTAACCACTCTGCATGATTAGTTTCTCCATTCCATTCACCTCCAGCTCCAGAGTAGACCCCCCAGTGAATAAACATTCCAAATTTAGCATCCTTAAACCATTCCATTCGTTGATCACCAGAAGCCTGTTCCTCCTCATAAACCTTCTCAGTCGAACTTGTTCCACGTTTACAACTTGAATTGAACAATATCATAAAACACATAAATATAAAAACTATCTTTTTCATAATTTGTTATTTAATATCGTTTTAAGGCTTAGCTCTCAAAACATGTTATAAACTACATTATTCTAAAAAACGCTTCCAAATCATGAAATTAAATTCATTAAATTTGGAAACATTAATCATTCACTTGTATTTAAAAACTACTTACTTTACTGCTAAGTCAGAGTTTTTTGATTCTAATTTTTTCAAACGCAATAAAGCCTCCATATAATAATAATCTGCATAGATTATTGGCATATCTAACTCTGAATTATTAGGGTAGTGACCTGTTGAGTGCAATAGAAGTGCTTGATTTGTATCTCCACTAAAATACTCTTTGGTCGATAAAATCTCCAATGATTTTTTAGCAGCATTAAAATACTTTTCTTTTAAATCTTTATCCTCAACCAAACCAGACAATTCTAACAACCCACATGCAGCAACACCAGAAGCTGAAGCATCTTTTGGAGCATTAGGAATCTTAGGATCATCAAAGTCCCAATAAGGAATACCATCTTCTGGCAACCTGTCTAAAAAATGATCTGCTAGCCTTATAGAAGTATCAAGAAATTCTTTATTCCCCGTTTCTCGGAATGCTATTGCAAAACCATAAATACCCCAAGTTTGACCACGAGCCCACATTGATTCATCAGCATATCCTTGATGTGTGTACCCCTTTACAAACTCACCTGTTTCTGCATCAAACCCTGCGACGTGATAAACAGCATTATCTGGTCGTACAATATAATCCATTGTCACCTGAGCATGACTTTCAGCAATATCATATAGTTCATTACTACCACCATTTTTAGCTGCCCAAAAAAGCAATTCCAAATTCATCATATTGTCTATAATCGTATTATGACCAAATTTCTCAACCATTCCTGGCCAAGATAAAATAGAACCTACTTTTGGATTGTAAAGTGTTGCTAATGTATCTGCGGCAGAAAGCAATACTTTTTTATAATCTTCATTTCCCGTAAGTCTGTAACCATTTCCATAACTACAATAAACCATAAATCCGATATCGTGATTATCTGCAGGAGTAAATGCAATTTCTCTAATAGGATCTGTAAACCTTTCAGCCTCTTTTCTTAAAAATTCATCACCTGAATGCTCATAAGCATACCATAAAACTCCTGGCCAAAAACCACTACACCAATCTCTTACTCCAACAACTTCCCACTCCTTTTTCCCTTTAGGAATATTTCTTAAATAGGCGTTGGAATTAACTAAATCCTTAGATATTTCTTTGGTTTTTGCAGTACTTAAATCTAACATTTTTGAAGCACTAAAAACAGGTACTTCTTCTTTTTTCGATTCACATGAAGCCATCACTAATACGATGCTCATTAAAAGAAACAATCTTTTCATAATATTTATTATATACATTTTTATACATTTAAACGTGATCTACATAGAATTTCTTAAGTAATAGCGAACTTAAAAATCTAAGTATTTCAATCAATCCATTTTTATGCAATCTAGCAAGATAGAAAATCAGCAGATGTAAATTATCAATCAAAAACTATAAAATATAATCCCTTTTCCATTGTTTCACAAGGGACATGTAAAATATTAATCAGATTCAGCAGATACAAGTTTAACTTTATCAAGAAACAACACGAAGCGATTTTATAGACCACAAGAAAAACAGAGTACAGTACAACATTGTAACTTGAGAAACCTTCACTTTTATTTAGATTACACTTTAATTCGAATTTCCTCAAACACTATACTAATGTGACAGCTGCTGATTGGATTAAAACATCGTTAGAACCTACAGTCATTCTATCATATTGATAATCAGTACATAAATCAACATAGCATCTAAACATATCGATCTAGTCTTGATTATTTAACGCCATTAGAATAGATCGTCTAGTTCACAAGAATGTAAACCGCATCAAAAAAAATAGATTTTAAATATAAAGGAACAGACCATAGTTCAAACTTGTTTTTGCCTTCTAAACGGCTAAAAAAACATTTTGAACAAGTAAATTAACACAAAAATGGGCAACCTATTTCTGTATAATACCATCCATAACCCCACTTGTTTTCCTCAATCGTAAGGCGTTTTAATTATCTATTGACCTTAATAATAGTTAAAAGAATCATAATTTATAGTTATAGGGTCATAGCTCATCACTAGAGTCTCTATTTCTCTCTAACATTGTCTTATAAAACCAATAAACATTAAAAATTTATGAAAAAACTAAGACAGTTAAATCTGAAGAGTTTTGGAAACTTATTATTGATTATAAGCTTTCTATTACTAGGCACACATACCCGTATATATGGAGCCAATACAATTAATAATCAAACTATACAAAACAGAACTATCACCGGAACCGTTATTAGTTCCGACGATAATATGGCAATACCAGGAGTTAATGTTATATTAAAAGGAACATCAATAGGAACAATAACAGATTTTGACGGAAATTACTCCATAAATGTTTCATCCTCTGATGCTATATTAGTGTTTTCTAGTATAGGATTTGTAAGT
>NZ_JBAHZZ010000128.1:0-9740 GCF_037132785.1 Flavicella sp.
TGTGTTTGCATTGTCCGCTTAAACTTATTTGAGTATTTTTAGTCCGATTAAGATAAAAACATAAAATAAGTATAAGCTACGTGCAACAGTCCGATAATCTAGCGATTATCTAATCCCACACTAATCTTATACGATCACGTTGGCAATAATTTACACGAAATGGACAAGAACGCTTTAATAGCAGGTTTTATTGGGTCACTGATTGGTGTTTTCCTTTCTGGAACATATGGCCGAATTACGACTGCTTTTAAACTAAATCGAATAAGAAAAATCATAATTAATTGTTTTCAAGCAATTTCAATTCCAAAATGCGAAAAGTATATTAAAGATATTAATCAAGGAATTGAATTTGTCGGAAATTTTTCGACAAAAAAAACCGAAAAAGAGAAAGACAATAAGACATTAGATTATATGCCGATGTTCAATTCTGATATTCTTAAAAGTATTAATCCTGAATTACTTCTTCAAACTTCTTTTAAAGCAAAAACTCATAGTGATTTAATTGAAATTACATATACAATTGATTTTCTGAAAACAAATATGCCTATTGACAAAATGGCTTCATTTAAAGAAAAAGTGATTGCACATTTAAAAGAGAAAAAAATAGAAAATGACGAACTTTATAATCATTTGCTGACTTGTCCTTTTTATAAAAAAATGAGTGAAGAAGTATTATCTGATTTAAACCTAAAAATAGAAACTGCAGAAGAATTAAATAAGGACCAGAAAAAAATTGTAAAAGACTTGAAAGGAAATTCTTTTATTTGGATTTTAAAATATCTTTGGAGACAATAAAACTATTGCCAACAGTGTATATACTTAATGCTTAAAGTCAGTGTTTAACCCGAGTTTAGGTATATTTATGAAGTCCGCAAAATTTTCAATTTGGCGTTAATATAAGAAAAGAAAAAAATTAAAAATTTTGCTAAGTGCTAAACCGAAAATTATTGTATTTTTAATCAGCACTAAGCATATACAAACCGTTGTGTGTCATTTAAGAAACTCATAATAAATATTAAAATTGATTAATAGAATTGAAAAACACCATGGAAAGAAGTACACTCTGAAAGAATATCTACCTGTGATTTTTATCTTCCTCTTTTTAATTGGATTCGGGATTTACACGGTTATTAAAAAAGGAGATTACGTAGAAGTATATTTGAGTACAGATTTTGACGAAATGATCGTAGATATATACGAAGAAAAAGGAAGCACTTATTTGTTACTAACAAATAGAGATAATAGATATAGATTCGAAAACAGTCGGAATTATGATTACAAACCTGCTTTTCTATATGATTTTTTAAAAGAAAATGACCGGGTAATTAAAAACAATTGTTCTGATACTATCTATATAGAAAGGAATTCAAAAAAGTATCATTTTCTAATTGGGAGTACATCATACAATCGTGAAGGAAAATCAAAGGAATTCATTCAAAAGTACCTAAACGAAAGAACAATAATGAATGAAAGAAATGACTGTGATTGAAAATAAAACTGAATACAAAAACGAACACACAACACTTACTATAATAAATGCAGAGAAATGGTCTTAAATTACAGCGTTTGCGTATATTTATGGTGCCGCCAAATCAGTTTGATTTGGTATTAAAAGTTTAAAAATATAATAACAAACAAAAGGTTTTGGCTTATTTCGCAGTCCGACTATGGTCGCTACCCGGTTACACAATTCAAAAAATAAATCTTGAATTCAAGAATATGATGAATAATGAGCAAAAATTATCTGTATTAAATAAAGAGGTAGAATATCTTGAAATTGAATATTTAGACAAAATGAGCTTGAATAAACAGAATTCAATAGCTCAAGCAATTTCAATATTTAAAGATATTTTTAAGAAAAATGAATATGATTTTTTATTAGATAATCCTTTAGAGATTAAAGTAAAAAAATTTAATAACATTTGTACAATTAAGCCTGACTTTAATTATGACAAGGAACCCAAAAAACCTAGACAATTTAGTATTGAGATAAAAAAAGATAAAGTTCTAATATCAAAAATATCAACGAGATTATTTATGGACGAAGATTCGATTGACCAACCAGATTTTAATAGACTTCTTACTAATCCTTATAAAGGAATGGATTCAACCGAAATCGAAATATATGAACGAAAGAAAACTGTTGACTATATGAAAAAATTTATTAATGAAAGTGAAAGGTTAAAATGGAATTATCTTAGTGTTAACGATTCCGATAAGACTCAAGAGTTGCATAATAACATATCACAATTATATAATAAAAAAGTGCATAATATAACGTATATAAAAAATAGCTAGTAAGTGCTAAACCAAAAGATTTGTACTTGTTTACAAAGTCCGCCAAATCTTTTAATTCGGCTTTAAAAATGTAGAAACAAAACAGAGTTTACACAATAAGCTACACACTAAACAAGAACAAACAACATAAATAACTAAATACAAAAAAATTAACATAAACCACCATAGTCCTGTTGTGTGCACAAAACCATATTTTTAGAAATTAATCACGACATTTTCCTCTATTATTAGTATACTTGTACCATGCAAAAATTTGTTTTAACCTTTCTTTTCGCTATTTCTATTAATTTCGTTTCTTTCTCACAGGAAATTCAAAAACCTGTAGATTTAAAAGGAATAATTTTAGATGGTAAAACCAAAAAACCACTTAGTGGTTCACATATTTTAAATTTAAATTCTGTTCGCGGTACCACTACGGATATTGAAGGTCAGTTTAGTATTCCTTCATCTGTAAACGATACTATAATCATTTCCTATATTGGGTATCAATCCATCAAACTAAAAATAACAAATGATTTATTGAGAGGAAATGAGTTATCTATTAGCTTATACGAAAAAGCTAATGAAATTAGTGAAGTAACTGTAAAAACACATAATTTAATAGGTGTCCTAGAAATTGATATAAAACAAGTTCCTAAAGACATATACACCCGAATCCATATAGATGGACTTTCTCAAACTTATGAAACAGGAAAAACGACACCCAAAAGCTATACGTCTGTTGGTGCTGCTATTTTTCACCCTGTCGACTTTATGTACAACATGTTTGGTAAAAAGCCAAAGGCTCTTATAAAGTTAAAAAAATTAAAAGAAGAGGATGAACTAAGAGAAATTTTAGGGGATAAATTTGACCGAGAGGTGATGTTAGAGTATTTAGATATGAATGAAAAACAACTTGAAGAACTATTGGACGACTGTAACTATTCTGAGTATTTTATTCGTTCTGCTAGTGATCTACAAGTAGTAGAGGCTATTTTAGACTGTCATGAAAATTACAAAGCTCTAAAAGAAGGATCTTTAAAAACCGAAGAATAATTATTTTCAAGGGTTACTTACCTAATTTTAATAGTTTTGATACATCGTGTTGTTTCGTGAAAAAGAAGTAACCAGGCCTATCATAGGTGAGGTAAATGTGGTTATGATGAATATACAACTACCTACTTTGCCTGTTTCATAAATTTAAGTTGAGATCGAAATACTTTCGAGATACTGTAGATAGTTACTATTAAGAATGGAACTTGCAGTATATAGACAGTAGAACATTTTGGTTCAAGCCAGGAAACGTCTTGGTTGTTTTGTCAAAAAGAACAATTGACTAATGTCATTTAAATGTTAAAAGGGTATAAGACAAGCAACGAGAAATATCCTTTAATAAAAAAGGGTTAAAGTTGTGGGTTTAAGTAAATATAACATGAACAAGAGTGCGAAACAGAAGTAATATATTGGAGAAGTATGGATCAAATAAATTTCCTAGATGTTAGGAATGGAATTTTAAAATATTACAATATAGATCTGAAACTTTAAGAACTGGCTCAGAGGGATACATTTCTATTGCATAAATAATTTTCAAAGTATATTGACGAGTGTTTATTAGATGCGATAGAAGAATCCATAGAATGTCAATCTTAGACAAGGTAATATATTACCATCACCCCTGATGTTGAAAGAAATAAAAATAAACGAGACTTAGATGGAGAAGCCCTATGAAATAAGTTGCATAGATATATTTAACCTATAGAAAAACCTTGAATAATAATATTTAATTTTCGGAAAAACTAAATCGTTATGAGTCTAAAATGTATAAAAAAAAGGGTTGAAAACTTTATGTTTCCAACCCTTTAATAAAAAATAAATTATAAATATTATTTAGCGTACCATAATTTAGTTCCTTGCATATCTGCTCCCTGTTGAGAAATTGCGTCAGAATAATTCGGATTAGCCTGTGCTTTAGAGCCATAACGTAACCTTTGCGGATAATCACCATCTAGGTTTCCTGGAGCAAAAATGACGTAATTAGATACTCCAGCAGCTAATTCAGAAGGATACCCAGTATCACGAACTACAGCCCATGCTTCAAATCCATCTGTATAACCCGCAATCCATCTCTGAATGGCAATTTTTTCTAATTTTTCGTCAAGCGTACCATCAGAAATATCTGCTAATTCTTGATTTGCAATGTATATATTAGTTTCAGCATTAGAGATTTCCCAAAGATTCATTGCTTCACGAATTCCAGTTTGAAATAATGCCTGAGCATCTCCATTAGATATACCTCTCAACACTGCCTCTGCTTGTAAATAATACGACTCTGCACTCGTCAAAATAATTTCCGGATACGAGTCAACTTGAGTTCCTCTTTCTTGAGTAATTCGCTCACCAGGCGTACTAAACATATTATATTTTACAAATGTTTGAGTATATTGATTAATTCTTGTTGGCTGTCCAATATACTGTCCAGGATCAACCGTGATTACAGTTGTTGTATCGGTTACAACAGAAGTATAACTAGCACTAGCATCTTCTAATGAGGTAATTATAAAACTTAATCGTTGTTGATATTCGCTATCAGAATCATCATGTGTATAGACAAAAGTACCTCCAACAGCTGGAGTTGCATAAACTGATAATCGTGGATCATCATTATTTTGTAAATAATTTATTAGGGTTGCTCCAATAGTCCAATTTGCAGATCCAGTTGTTCCGAAGTCATGCCATATATCACCATATGATGCAGACTGCCATTCACTAATTACCAAATCTTTAATCATCGTAACACTTCCATTAGAATCATCTAATAATGGTGCAGATAAAGCAGAATTAATAGTTGCCGTAGCAAAATTTTCACCAACTGCACCTAAAGCACGCATACCAATTCTCAATTTAAGCGTGTTTGCTAGTCTTTTCCATTGCTGCAAATCTCCACCACAGTAAATATCATTTTCTCCGACATCATCAACTCCTAAACCAGTTTTCTCGGTATCTCCAATAGTAGCCATTGCTGCATCGAGGTCAGCGATAATACCCTTATATACATCCATTTGAGAATCGTATTTAGGCGTTAAAATTCCATCAACTCCAGCTTCCGAAAATGGAACCATACCATAAACATCAGTATACATTTGAAAAAATAAACTTTTCATGATAATTGAGATGGCATACATATATTCATTTTCAAATTCACCACCTACCGTAGTGTAATCTCCAAATGCTTTAATGTTACCATACCTACCAGATAACCAATTATAAGTAGCATCACTAAAACTAGAATTATAATCATAACATATATTATCTCCCCACCAAGAAGCATTGTGACCAAATGTAGCATGACCTGCAAATCTATCTGAATGGATTAAATGAGCTCTCCAATATGCGGTCCGACCAGGAGCATATAAACTTACCTGTGAACTTGTTAAAAAAAATTTTGCACTTACTTCATCTGCTGTAAACGCAGATTTATTTTCGTTGATATCATCAAAATCACCTGTACAAGACATTGAGACAACACAAAGAAGTGGAAAAATAATTAATTTAAAATATTTCATAATTATTATATTTTTTAAAATTTAACATTTAGACTTAAACCAACACTTGTAGTAGTAGGTAGCGCATAATAAAGCACTCCTTGACTAAAGTTGTTTGTAGAGTAACTAGATTCTGGATCAAAATTATCAACTTCTTTATAAATAAAGAATAAATTTCTTCCTACGGCACTTAATGATGCTGATTGAACAAATGTATTTTCAAGATGCTTACTTGGGAAACGGTAAGTTAAACTTACTTCTCTTAGCCTAACATTAGTTTGGTCGTAAACATACTCTGAGCCTATACCTGAAACAGATTGCCAGTACTCTTGACCAGAAATATTAATTGTATTTTGTGTATATCCACCGTTTCCATCATCTATAACTCCATCAACGGTTATACCTCCTTCTCTATGTAGAAGAGATCGTTCAGACACACCACTAGCGTCTAGTCCAGAATCGGTACCAGAATAAATTTCGCCTCCAATTCTAAAATCTATTAAAGCTCTTAAACTAAAGTTTTTATAAGAAAAAGTGTTCGAAAAACCTCCAGTAAAATCAGGTTGGTAGTTACCAGATTTTACTCTTTCAGCAGTCGCTTGTGGTCTTCCTTCTGCAGTTAATATTAACTGGCCTACATCGTTTTTCATCCATGTTTTTGTGTAAATATCTCCATATCCTCCATCAACTTCTGCTCTTACATCAACAACGCCACTATTACTTGTACTAAAAGTAAAATTATCTTGTCCATCTATTAAACTAACTAGTTCATTTTTATTATGAGCAATATTAAATGAAGTCTCCCAATAGAAATTATCATTCTGTACAGGTACACCTCCAATTAAAAGTTCAAAACCCTTATTAGAGATTTCCCCAACATTTTCTCGAAAGTGACTATAACCCGTTGCTGCATCAACTGGAACATCAAAAATCAAATCTTTTGAAGTTATTGTATAGTACGAAAAATCAGCAAATAACCTATTTCTAAACATTTTTAATTCAAAACCGACTTCTGCAGACGTAATATCTTCTGGTTTTATATCATCACTATATTTAACAGTAGATCTACTCACTACAGTATTGCCTAAATATCCTGTACTTGCAATATTAAACATATTATCTATCTGTTGAGCACCAGTGTCATTACCAACATTTGCACCAGAAGCTCTAAATTTCAACATGTCTATTTTTGTGTCTTCCCATTGGAATATTTTATTCAATAAAACACTCAAACTTGCCGAACTATAAAAATAAGATCTGTTATCTGCAGCTAAAGCAGAAGACCAGTCATTTCTAGCAGTCAAATCAAGGTAAACCATATTGCTATATGCCAAAGATGCTTGACCATACAAAGAGTTAACTTTCTTCTTAACTAAATCAGTTTGAGTAGCTGAAATTTGTGTGCCATCAGTATTTGACAAAAACCATTTACCTGGAATTTGAAAATCTAATCCTCTTACAGTTGAATTTATCCTTGAACTAATCCTTGCATTACCACCAAAATTAGCAGACAAATTAAACTTCTTATTTATGTCTTTATTATATTGAAATAAGAAATCATAATTAGTTTCTGTAATTTCATTTTTTTCAAATCTTATCCATCCCTCTGGGTAAAAATGATGGCCTGTAGCTGCAACACTCTCCGTATTATGATTTACAACATCAGTACCTACTCTTGCAAAAACAGACAAATAATCTGTTATTTGATAATCTAGTTTTGCAAAACCTGTAACTCTACGTCGTTTATCCTCATTAGAATCTTCGTACAACATCCAATAAGGATTACCTGTACCTGAAGGCGATATTACAGCATATGGATTATCTGGGTCTATTGGATTGTCTATATCTTGATAGTTTTTCATATCTGAAATAGAAACATTTCTAGGTAAGGTCCATAAATAGGCAGCTAAACCCTCAGTCCCTTGAGTAGGTCTGTTTTTTGCGTCTTGAAGAAAATAAGTGATTTTAGAATCAAAAGTCAATTTATCAGACAATTTTGAAAATCCTCGTAAATTAAAGTTATTTCTTTTTAAACTAGAATTTGGCAAAATTGAAGTAATATCTGAATTTGTATAAGAAAAATACACAGACGATTTTTCCCCTGATCCATTAATTGACAATGTATTGACTACTGTAACACCTGTTTCAAAGAAATCTTCAACATTATCAGGTTGAGCAGAATAAGCTCTTTGTTTTCCATTAAACTCTAATTGAGAAGATCCGTCAAATTTTGGTCCCCAAGAACTATTTCCTGTTACAGTGTTTACTTGAACAGATAAATCATCATCAGTACTTATATCAGAAAATTTTCCATCTTGACCACGACCATATTGATTTTGGTATTCTGGTATTACAAGAGGATTGTCAAAAGTAACACTAGAATTAAATGATACACCTAGTCCTTTACTCAGTACTCCTTTTTTAGTTGTAATAATAATTACACCATTAGAAGCTCTAGATCCATATAATGCCGCTGCATTAGGTCCTTTTAATATGGTCATAGACTCAATGTCGTCTGGATTAATATCCGAAATACCTGTTCCAAAATCAGATATACTTTGTTGTCCAACTCCATTACTACTAATCCCTGAATTATCAATAGGAATACCATCAACAACGTATAATGGCTGATTATTTCCATTTATAGAGTTGTTTCCTCTTATTACAATACGTGTACCGCCACCTGGACCAGAAGTTGATTTAGTAACCACAACACCTGCAACCTTACCAACCAAACCGCTGGCAACATTTGCCTCTTTAACCAATGAAATTTCTGCGCCATCAATTTGAGTTGCAGAATAGCCTATTGATTTCTTATCTCTGCTAAGACCTAACGAAGTTATAATAACCTCATCCAACGATTCGGCTCCAGCAGTTAGTGTAATATTAATCACACTTTGACCTGTAATTGAAATTTCCTGAGAATCAAAGCCGATAAAACTTACGATCAAAATCGCATCTGATGGCACATTGTCTAACGTGAAATTTCCGTCAAAATCGGTATTCGTCCCATTCATAGCCCCTTTGACTACAACACTTGCTCCTGGAAGTGGACCGGTTTCATCCGAGACCGTACCAGAAACTGTTTGCGCAAATATGACACTCCCTGTGAGCATAATTGCTACAATTAACATTTTTTTAAACAAATTGTTTTTCATTCGTAGTTATTTTAAATTTGTGTTTAGTGTAATGCTAAAGTATATTAAGTATAGAGTAAAATAATAATATATACGACGTAAGGTGTCACTATATCGACAAACAACATTAGCCTTTCGATTAGCAATATTAACATTAAATTAACCTGTAGCCCGAAAAAAAACATTTATTTTAGTTGTGTAAATCATGCTTAGTGTTTGTTTTATTTGTATTTTACATAGTGGATTACTCCTCCTTTCAACTGTTAGTTATGGTAATATATATGCACTTACTCTATGTTTTCCTTTGTGAAAACGACATATCGATTAAAGATATTTGTTTTTGACTCATTTAAATGGATGCGAAAATCTCACTAAAACATATTAAAATTATACACCTAATACCATTTTAACATTTAAATGACGCATTAAATTCGTTTCTTTTTCATTCATATTTCACACAAAAACAAAACCGTAACGGGGCTATGCTTCTGTTTTTATTGCTTATCTGAATAAAAAATATTCCAAATTGTTATTACGTCATTTAAAAATCAAAGGGGTGTTAAAACTTCGCCAAATGTAATTATTTTTCCCATGATATATTCTGTTTTATGAGTTCAATGTAGGTATAAGAAGGAGAATTCTAAAATTATAAGTATAGCAATCCAATAAATGCATTTATTTTAAGGGTAAAATTATGTAAAGAATATTATATTTACTTCATTAAAAAACAATTCACCTGTTATGAAAATTTTAAAAAAGTGTTTTAAATTGCCTTCGTTTGTTT
>NZ_JBAHZZ010000152.1:0-23289 GCF_037132785.1 Flavicella sp.
TTTTGATAGTGGATATTTCTGACTGCTTTCCATGGATTTACGAACTTTTTGCATAAAATACCAAGCAGTTCCTTGACGAATACTAAATCGTTTTCCCATTTGAATACTAGAAATACTTTTGCTAGGTGTACTCATTTCAAAAACCACACAAAAAGCCTTTTGTAAACCAAATTTTACCTTATGAAATAAGGTGTTAGCTGTAGCGCTCTTGGATTCAACATAATCACAACCATAACAATGGTGTCTATATCCTGACTTTTCACATCCTTTGGTCTGTCCACATTTTATACAAGTAAACCCATCTTGCCATTTTGTTTTGGCTAAATAAGCCTTACAAGCTTCATCATTTGGCAGTTCTTTTATAAAACTCAGTATATTTTGACCTTGAAAAACATCCATATCTGTTATATTTAATGATACTAAGACACAGAAACTAAATGACTAATTCAGCAATAAAAATTGACTTAATTTAATCGAGTAAATTAAATGGAAGTTTCCTAAATCACGAATGTCATAAAATATATTTTCACATTACTTAACCTAGAGTCTGATAAGACATGGATTTTCTGATATGTACAGTTGTTAAAGCGAACAAATTACCCTGATAATTTTCAAGGTAGTTTTCAGTTCGATATTCATATAATATATAGAATCACAGTAAGTGGAAAAATAGGCTATTTTGAAACAACTATACGGTGAATAAAAAGTTGGAATGACATCTGTATGAGATTTTTTTAGATTTTATTTCCTGCAGAATTTGAATGATGGGCATCTGAACTTCATCAATTTTGTAACGTCGTAAAAAAGCCTTTTATTCTTTTGAATAAAAGGCTTAGTACTCGAGATGGGACTTGAACCCATACGGACCTTACAGTCCACTGGATTTTAAGTCCAGCGTGTCTACCAATTCCACCACTCGAGCATTGGAATATTTTGAGCGAAAGACGGGATTTGAACCCGCGACCCCCACCTTGGCAAGGTGATGCTCTACCCCTGAGCTACTTTCGCATTTATAGCGACTGCAAATATATAATTTATTTGAAATATCTAATGTTTTTGTTGACTTTTTTTTCTTTAAATATGGTTTTTTTATAGATTATCGTAGGCTAGTGAGAGTATTGGATTTATGTATGGCGTCAAGGTTTATAATTATTCTTTTGTGTTTTTAGGAAGCTGTGATTATTCCTGCTTGAGTCTTCTGTTTGATTGATAGCATGTAATGATTAAATATGATATTCAAAAGTCTAAAATATATAAGTGTTTATAGTAAGTGAAAAGGTTACATATATTCCTTAGTTGGTGTAAGTTGTGCTTTTTGTAAAGATTAGATTTAGGGGAAAGAATTTTAAAAGACTTAAATTAAAAAAACCTCTTAACTGTTTTGTTAAGAGGTTTAGTACTCGAGATGGGACTTGAACCCATACGGACCTTACAGTCCACTGGATTTTAAGTCCAGCGTGTCTACCAATTCCACCACTCGAGCGTAGTGTTTTTGATTGCTCAAATTCGGATGCGAAGATAGAAGTTATTTGTGGAAGAGAAACCAAAAAAAAGATATATTTTGTAAGAGGCAGTCTTTCATGTTTTTAACAGTTTTTTTGTGGGTTTTCATATGAAATCTATTTTAGAATTATGATTGTCAATACGTAAGAAAGAAATATCTTTGCGAAAATTTTAATTTTAGAAAATGGGATTCACTGTTGAAGGAGTAGATCAAAATAAAAATACTTCTACATTGATAAATGATTTTAAGCAACTTACAAAATTGGGTTTGTCCATGAGTGTTGTTTTTTCATCTGTTGCTGGATATTTGTTAGCTGTATCACCTAGTTCTATTTCGTATTACACAATATTCTTGTTGGCGCTAGGTGGTTATTTGATGGTGGCAGCATCTAACGCCTTTAATCAAATTATCGAAAAAAACACAGATTCATTAATGAAAAGGACAAAAAACCGTCCTATTCCTGCAGGTAGAATGACTGTGAAAACTGCGCTTATTATTGCTATAACCTTTACCGTAGCAGGTATTTGTATTTTGTATTCCATCAACCCTAAAAGTGCTTTGTTTGGTGCAATTTCCATTTTCCTTTATACGAGTGTATACACTCCATTGAAACCGGTAACACCACTTTGTGTATTTGTAGGTGCATTTCCTGGTGCTATTCCTTTTATGTTAGGTTGGGTAGCTGCAACAAATAATTTTGGGATGGAAGCTGGGTTTTTATTTTTAATCCAGTTTTTTTGGCAGTTCCCTCATTTTTGGTCTATCGGATGGTTGCAAGATGTGGAATATAAAAAAGCGGGATTTAATATGCTTCCTATGGGGAAAAAGGATAATGGAACGGTTCGTCAAATAATCTTATATACCATATTAATGATATTGGTTTCAATTTCGCCTGTGTTAAAATTAACAGGTTCACTATATATATATCCAGCAACAGCGGTCATAATTTTCATACTAGGTTTGAGTATGTTGTTTTACGCTGTAAAAATGTTGAAAGATCACAGTAGAGAAATGGCTAGAAAATTAATGCTTTCTAGTGTTTTATATATATCGGTCGTACAAATTGTTTATGTAATCGATAAGTTTTTACACTAAAAAATCACCATAAATTATGATGGAAAATTCTGTAGATTTTGAGTTAAAGGAGGCACGAAGAAAAGGAGCAAAGCCTATGATGTGGATATCGATGGTTAGTATGACCATGATGTTCGCAGGACTAACAAGTGCTTATGTAATTAGTAGTAATCGCGATGATTGGGTGAGTTTTGATTTGCCTATTGCGTTTCTGTGGAGTACATTGTGTATCGTATTGAGTAGTATTACTTTTTATGCAGGAAAGATAACTGCTAAAAAAGGTAATAAAAAGATGACAACAATCATGTTGCTCTCTACTCTTCTATTAGGATTAGGGTTTATATACGGTCAATTTCAAGGATTTTATACATTACAAGACATGGGATTGTATTTTACAGGGCCCAAAAGTGCAGTCTCTTCGTCTATGTTAATGGTGATTGTTTTTGCTCATGTATTACATGTTTTGGCAGGTTTAATCTCTTTATTAATAGTGCTTTACAAACAGATTATAGGTTTGTACCCTATGGTGGATACACTGGGTTTAGAGCTCGGAGAAATCTTTTGGCATTTCCTAGATTTTCTTTGGGTTGGGTTATTTTGTTTTTTCTATTTTAATACTTAATTAAAAATGTTAATTTGCAACAAATTAGAAATATAATTAATTAATACAATTTTATGGGATTAAATACTGCTGATCAGTCTGAAGATAAATCATGGAACGGTGGTTCTGCACAACCTATGGGGGCTAGTTATGGGAAAATGATGATGTGGTTTTTCATCGTTTCTGATGCATTAACGTTTTCAGGTTTTCTTGCAGCTTACGGCTTGACAAGATTTAAACTTATTGACGTTTGGCCAATTGCTGACGAGGTGTTTACTCACTTTCCATTTGCGCACGGAACACATGCACCTATGTATTATGTAGCATTGATGACTTTTGTTTTAATTTTTTCATCTGTAACAATGGTGTTAGCTGTTGATGCAGGTCATAATATGAACAAGAAAAAAGTTACTTTTTACATGTTCTTAACAATTATTGGTGGTGTTATTTTTGTTGGTTCTCAAGCTTGGGAATGGAAAAATTTCATCAAAGGAACTTATGGAGCTGTTCAGTTAAAGGATGGGAAAATTGTTCAGTTTACTGAGAATGGTAAACAAATTGCTTTGGCAGATTTCGTTTCTGCTCAGCAGAAAGATGCTATAGACCATACAAGACATAATGGTCTTTGGTTTGAATCAGGAGATTATAATCCATCTTTTACTGTGGAAGAAGTAGTAGCTTCTTTTAAAGAAAATCCAAATGTAAACTTAAGAATTGAAAGAATTGATACTGAAACGAAAAAGAAAATTATAGTTTCTAGAAGTGAAGGTTTAAAGTTTTTAGGAGAAGCGGCAAGAGTTGTAGAAGGAGCTAACTTAGAAGTAAATGAATATGGAAGTAGCCAGTTCGCAGATTTCTTTTTCTTTATTACGGGTTTTCACGGTTTTCACGTAGTATCGGGGATTGTGTTAAATATTATTATTTTCTTTAACGTTATTGTAGGAACTTACGAAAAAAGAGGTCACTATGAAATGGTTGAGAAAGTTGGGCTATACTGGCATTTTGTCGATTTAGTTTGGGTATTTGTATTTACATTCTTCTACCTAATTTAATAAAAACAAAAAAACATTCAGTTTCTAAGTTTTCAAATTTGATAAAATAAAATATAATGGGACACGCAGCAAATCATAAAGTATTAATTTGGAAAGTATTCGGTATTCTTTCTGTAATTACATTAGTAGAGGTAGCATTCGGTATTATTAAGCCAGACTTTTTATTTATGACCCAGTTTATGGGCACATCTTTACTAAACTCTTTGTTCTTGATATTGACTATAGTAAAAGCATATTATATTGTATGGTATTTTATGCACTTAGGTGATGAAAAGAAAAACTTAAGATATTCTATCGTATTACCTTTGGTGATATTAATTCCTTATTTAGCAACTTTGCTATTGATTGAAGGAGGATATGTACATGAAGTATTAGCACCTTATATTAACTGGAAATATTAATTTATTGAATGGTTAAAAAATATAAAGGTGGTTTATCCACCTTTTTTTGGATGTAACAGGTAATAATGAAATTTTAATTGAAAATGAACAGCAATTCAAATCAAATAAAAAAGATAATTGTGCTTTTCTGTACCTTTATAGTACCATTATTGTTTTTCTTGTTTTTAGCATCAGGTAAAGTTAATTTTAACAAGTTACCTGTGATTACAGAAAATGTTTCTAATCTTGAAGGGGAACTTCCCTTTAGACATAAAGTATCTGTTGTTTCGGTATTAGGTGAAAAACCTAGTTTGAGAACTTATCAGAACATTTTAAATCTATACCAAGTAATTTATAAAAGTACTGAAAAGTATAAGGATTTTCAGGTGGTGACTATCGTTCCAGAACTGGGTAAAGAAACCGTAGAAGCATTAAAATCAGAGCTTATAAAAGTTGGAGGAGTGGATTTGTTAAAATGGAAATTTGTAGTTTTACCTGTAGAAAAAATACAAACAATGATTTCTAGTTTTGGCTTGTCTTCTATTGAGTATAAACTTGAGCAAGGATTAGATGATGTTTTTATCATAGATGAATATTTGAATTTGAGAGGCCGAATTGATGATGAGGATTCTCAGAACGGTATTATGTTTAGTTATTCTACTGGATCTGTGTCTGTTTTGAAAAATAAATTAAAAGAAGATTTAAAAGTAATTTTTTACGAGTCTAAATTTGCTGTAAAAGAGCCAAAAATAAATTAAATGAAGAATAATTATTCATATGTAGGCATTACGTTTATAATTCTGATTTTTGGAATCTGGGGAGTAAATGAATTAGGTAATCGAAATAAGAAAAAAAAACTTGTTGTTTTTGAAAAAGTCCCGGATTTCGAATTTACCAATCAAAATGGTGATTTAATATCTAATAAGGATTATGTTGGTAAAGTATTTATAGTTGAGTTTTTCTTTACTAGCTGTCCTACGATTTGCCCTATAATGATGCAGAATATATTATTGTTACAGAATAAATTTTATGGAAATCCTAATTTTGGTATCGCTTCCATCAGTATAAACCCTAAACATGATACTCCTGATGTATTGAAATCCTATGCAAAAGAGAAAGGGGTAACTATGGATAATTGGAACTTTTTAACGGGAGATGAAACGGTAATTTTTAAATTTTCGAATGAAGGTTTTAAATTATATGCAGGTGTAAATTCGGAGGTTGAAGGTGGTTTTGAACATTCTGGTTTGTTTGCCTTAGTTGATAAAAATGGTTTTATTCGATCTAGAACAGTAAAAATGGGTAATAGTGAAAATCCTATTAAATTTTATGATGGTCTTGATTTAAATTCTATTGAGTGGCTAAAACAGGATATAAAAATATTATTAGAAGAATAGTTATAGTATGGGTGGAGAAAAAAAATACAATAAGTTAATCGTAGTATTGTCAGTTGTGATTCCATTGGCAGTAGCTGTCTTATTTGGAGTAAAAATTGATTTGGAATTACCAGTTTTTTTACCTCCTATCTACGCAAGTATCAATGCACTAACGGCAATTTTATTAGTCTTTGCGGTCCTTGCCGTAAAAAAGGGGAATTTAAAACTACACGAGAACTTGATAAAGTCGGCAATAGCTTGTTCTGTAGTTTTTCTTGTGTTGTATGTATTGTATCACATGACTTCTGATTCTACTAAATATTTGGGAGAAGGAGCGATTAAGTATGTATATTATATTGTTTTGATCAGTCACATTATATTGTCTATAATTGTGATACCATTTGTGTTAATTACTTATGTTAGGGGAATAACAAAACAAATTAAATTGCATCAAAAAATCGCAAAATACACCTTTCCACTTTGGTTGTATGTTGCCGTTACTGGAGTTGTTGTTTATGTGATGATTTCTCCTTATTATATAATTGTATTATCTTAAATATTTGTGATGAATTTTTTTTTTAGTTGTTTCCTTTTTTTAATCTCTGTTGTTGGTTATTCACAGTGCGCAATGTGCAAAGCTGTGGTAGAAAATAGTGATAGCGGATTGGCTGAAGGGGTTAATAATGGAATTATGTATTTGATGATCTTTCCATATATATTGGTAGGTGTTCTTGGGTATACCTTATATCGCTACAAGAAAAAGCAAAATAAAAATTAAATTATGTCAAAGATTGGCTTAGGATTGGCTGCTTTGGGGCGTCCAGAGTATATTAATATTAGACAGGATATATGTGTTGACAAGTCTAGACTTGCATTTAGAAAAAACGCTTTAAATGTATTAGATGAGGCCTATTCTAATGGTGTTCGGTTTTTTGATACTGCTCCTTCTTATGGAAAAGGCGAGTTGTTTTTATTAGAATGGCTATTGTTGAATAAACATACCGATGTAAATGTATCTACTAAATGGGGATATACCTATGTTGCAAATTGGGAATTAGGTTATCAAGGAAATCATGAAATAAAAGAGCATTCTTTAGAAAAATTACGTGAGCAATGGGAGGTGTCGAAAAAACTTCTGCCTTGGCTGAAAATTTACCAGATACATTCTGCTACTTTAGATAGTGGAGTGCTTACTAATAATAAGGTTTTGAATCAGTTATTTCAGTTGAAAAATGAATATGGGATTCAAATTGGCTTGTCAGTTAGTGGCATACATCAGAAAGAAGTTTTAAAACACGCTCTGTCTATTGAGATTGAAGGAGATGCTTTGTTTGATTCTTTTCAGATCACATATAATATATTTGAACAGGATAGTTTTTCGATAATAAAAGAGCTAAGCAGACTTGGGAAATTTATCATTATTAAAGAAGCGCTTGCCAATGGTAGGGTATTTGAATTGAAAGACACGATTCTTAATAATCTAGCTGATAAATATCAAGTAGGTATAGATGCCATTGCTTTGCAGTTTTGTATACAGTCTGCTACTCCTGATAGAGTTTTAAGTGGTGCGTCAACAAAAGGTCAACTTCGAGATAACTTAAATGCTAACGAGTTTTCTTTGTTAGAAGATGAAGTGAATGATTTGAAAAAGTTAAAACTGTCTTCAGAGGTTTATTGGCGAGAGAGAAGTGAATTGAGTTGGGATTAATGAACTTTAGGAGTGATGACTTACTGCTAGAAATAAGATGAAAAAAGCCAATGATTTAAGATCATTGGCTTTTTGATGTTATAACAATCCAGCTCTCTTTAGTAAAGCATCAGAATTGGGCTCTTTTCCTCTAAATTCTTTGTAAAGGTCCATCGGATTTTTGGTGCCACCTTGTGATAAAACTGTATTTTTAAATTTCTCACCAATCTCTTTGTTGAAAATTCCTTCTTGTTTGAAATATTCAAAAGCATCAGCATCTAAAACTTCTGCCCATTTATAAGAGTAATATCCTGCGGAATATCCGCCTTGAAAAATATGTGAGAAGGAAGTACTCATACAATTTTCTGCAACATCAGGATATAATTGTGTGTCCGAAAGGATATTCTTTTCAAATTTCTTTACACTTTTAATTGTCTCTGGCGATTCGCCAGCATGCCAAGACATATCTAATAGCCCAAAGCTTAATTGGCGCATGGTTTGCATTCCTTCTAAAAAGTTAGAAGCTTCTTTTATTTTTTGAATTAATTCCATAGGAAGCACTTCTCCTGTTTCGTAATGCTTTGCAAATAACTTCAAGACATCTTCCTCATAGCACCAATTTTCAAAAATTTGACTTGGTAGTTCAACAAAATCCCAAGGCACACTAGTTCCAGATAAACTCCCATAAGTAGTGTTGGCCAACATGCCGTGTAATCCATGTCCAAATTCATGAAATAGTGTAGTTACTTCGTTAAAGGTTAATAATGAAGGTTTGGTTTCTGTTGGTTTTGTAAAGTTGCAAACATTAGAAATATGTGGTCTGCTATTTTTACCGCTTTCTATAAACTGACTTTTATAAGAAGTCATCCAGGCTCCATTTCTTTTTCCAGTTCTAGGGAAGAAATCTGTATAAAAAACAGCAATAAATTCATCATTTTCGTCAGTTACTTTATAAGTAGTTACGTCTTCATGATATGTATCTATATCAAATACTTCTTCAAATTGTAAGCCGAATAATTTGTTGGCTACAGTAAATGCACCCTTTAAAACATTTTTAAGTTTAAAATAAGGTTTGATTGATTCCTCATCAAAATCAAACAATTCTTTTTTTAGTTTTTCAGAATAATAAGCCCCGTCCCATTTTTGTAAATCTTGTACTCCGTTCTTTTTAGCAAAATCAGAAAGCATTTGGAATTCTTTTTCTGCTGCTGGTTTTGCCTTTTCTAACAATTCGTTAGAGAAATTCAAAACCGTTTCTGGTGTTTCAGCCATGCGTTCTTCTAGCACAAAATTAGCATGAGTTTGATATCCTAATAAATTGGCTCTTTGATGACGTAATTTTACGATTTCTAATACGATTTCTTGATTGTCGAATTCGTTGTTTTGAAAAGATTTTTCACCAAAAGCAATTGCCATTTCTTTTCTTAACTTTCTATTGTCAAGATATGTCATAAAAGGAATATAACTTGGGTGATCTAAGGTGAATAACCAACCTTTTTTTTCTTTTTGACTTGCTGTTTGTTTTGCTGCTTCTAAGGCTCCTTCAGGAAGTCCTTTTAATTGATCTATATTTATTATGTGAAGCTCAAATGCATTGGTTTCTGCTAAAGTGTTTTCTCCAAATTGAAGTGATAGTTTTGAAAGTTTCATGTCGATCTCTCTCAATGTGTCTTTGTCTTTGCCTTTTAAGTTTGCTCCGTTTCTAGAAAAACCTTTGTATTGTTTTTCTAAGAGCATCGTTTCTTCTCCGCTAAGATTTAAGTTGTATTTTTGTTTGTAAACTGATTTTACTCTTGTGAATAATTTTTCATTCAATCTAATGTCGTTTGAAAACTCAGATAATAAAGGAGAAACTTCTTGTGCTATTTTTTGAATTGTATCGTTTGTCTCAGCTGAATTTAAATTAAAAAAGATGCTTGAAATACGATCTAACAAGTCCCCAGATTTCTCCAAAGCTTCTGTCGTGTTTTGAAAGTTAGGAGCTTCGTTGTTATCCGTAATAGCAAAGACTTCCTCTTTTGCAATAGAAATAGCTTTTTCAAATGCAGGTTTGTAATGCTCGTTTTTTATTTTAGAAAAAGGGGCTGTCGCATAGGGAGTGTTGAAATCTTCTAATAGTGGATTCATAGATGTTGTTTTTCAGGATAATTAATAATAAAGTCTTAAATAATTGCTTGTTACTCTTGCTTAATTAAAAGGACTAATTATCGTATCATTTTAGGATACTTCTGTCCAGTAAGTTTTCGAAATGACTTAATTTCTAGCTTCCAAAAATATAAAGTTTATAGTAAACCTTTGGCTTTTATCTCTAAATATTTGTTAATACTATTGATGGTTAAATCTTGGGGAGTTGTTAATATAGTATGTATTCCGTATTTTTTTAATTCACCTACAATTAGCTTTTTGTCGTACATGAATTTTTTTGCAATAGTCTTGTCAAAAATATCTTCAGTTGTTTCTGTTTTTTGATTTGAAATTTTTTCCAATTCGGTATTCTGAAAAAATATTACGACTAATAAATGACTTTTATTGATCGCTCTTAAATAATTCATTTGGCGGTTTACTGCGTCAAGACTTTCGAAATTTGTAAAGAGTAAAAGTAAACTTCTTTGAGTAATATTTCTTTTTATAGTAGCATATAGATTGCTGTAGTCTGATTCATGGAAGTCTGTAGAAACGTTATATAGAGATTCTAAAATTAAATTCATTTGAGAGTTTCTTCTTTCAGCAACGACAAAGTTGGTTGTTTTTTTTGAAAAATAAAAAATTCCTGCTTTGTCTTGTCTTCTCAATACAATATTGCTAAAGACCAAAGATGAATTTATTGCATAGTCTAGGAGGCTCATTTTATTAAATGGCATTTTCATAACACGCCCTTTGTCGATAATAGTATATACCTGTTGGGATTTTTCGTCTTGGAATTGATTTGTCATTAATTGGTTTTTCTTGGCAGTAGCTTTCCAATTAATATCTCTTATAATATCCCCTTGTACGTATTCTTTAATTTGCTCAAATTCAAAAGATTGTCCAATTCGGCGGATTTTTTTTATTCCAGAATAATGTGATTTATGATTGATAGACAGGAAATCATATTTTTTTAACTGTAAAAAACTCGGATATGTTTTTACCGTTTTATTTCCTTCAAAACTAAACCTTCTAGAAATTAGTCCTATCGTCGATTTAGCGTAGATGTGTAATTGACCGAAATGATATTCTCCTCTTTTTGTTGGCTGAAGAGTATAATTTATAGATCTTGAAGTGAATGGTTTTATTTTCTTTTGAATGTTAAAGTCTCTTTCTTGAAATTGAAATGGAATTTCATCTAAAATAGTTATATGGATGGAGCTGGGATAATGATTTTTAAAATTAATTTCGATAAAATTGTCATCCCCATTTGATAGCTTTTCAGGAAGTTTACGGTTTGCGGATATTCCTGTTTTTTTGTAGTACAAGGTTAAAAAATCAAAAATGAAAACTAGAAGAGTTATGAGCAATATTATTTTTGCAATTATAAAAAGTATGGGATAGATAAATGCCAAAACAAAGAAAATTGTGTTTCCTGCTAGTATGTAAAATAATAAATTATTTAAATACAAGGATATGTAAAAAGCAATGACTTTTTCTTTTATAGATTTTGATTTTTGTGTATTTGGCATTTACAAGCTTTTTATCTCGGTATTTCTACTGTCTTAATAATATCATTAATAATTTGGGTTGCTGTAATCCCTTCCATTTCTCTTTCAGGGGTAACAATAACACGATGTATTAATACTGGAATTGAAACTTGTTTAATATCTTCAGGTGTAACAAAATCTCTACCTTTTATCCCTGCATAAGCCTTACTTGCTTTTAACATTGCAATGGATGCTCTTGGTGAAGCTCCCAAATACAAAAATGCATTGGTTCTTGTATTGGTTATAATTTGAGCGATATATTTAATTAAATGAGGTTCAACAATAACATTTTTTATCAATTTTTGATATTCAATAATTTTCTCTTTGGAAACACTGTTTGTAATCTGTTCAATTTTTGTTGTTCTTAATTCATGTTCACGAGTAATGATTTCAATCTCTTCATCAATACTTGGATAGTCAATAGTTATTTTGAATAAAAATCGATCTAATTGAGCCTCAGGCAATCGGTAGGTTCCTTCTTGTTCTATTGGGTTTTGAGTAGCTAATAGAAAATAGGGAGCCTCAAGTTCGTATTTATTTCCATCCATGGTTACTTGTCTTTCTTCCATTACTTCAAACAAAGCAGCTTGTGTTTTAGCAGGCGCTCTGTTTATCTCATCAGTAAGAATGATGTTTGAAAAAATAGGACCTTTTTTAAATTCAAATTCTGATGTTTTTAAGTTGAATATGGAAGTGCCTAACACATCCGAAGGCATTAAATCGGGTGTGAATTGAATACGATTAAACTCTATGGCTAAGGTTTTAGCCAGTAACTTTGCTGTAATAGTTTTGGCAACTCCAGGTACTCCTTCTAATAAAACATGTCCTTCAGCAAGTAAGGCCGTTAATAATAAATCGATCAATGTTTTTTGACCTACAATTACTTTGGCAAGCTCAACCTTTATAAGGTCCATGTTTTTTTGTAAGTCGCTTAAATCTAATCGGTTTTCAAATTCTATATCTTTTTCCATATTTTGATTTGTTATATTAGTAGAATGCCTCTATTTTTTTAGTTAATTTATTTAAATCCTCGGGTGTTGTATAATTTATGTTTTTCATCTTAATAATCATGGCAATCAATTCTTCAGTAAATTTAAATTCATTATTAGACTTTAAGGCTAGTTTTTGTATAAAATCGGCATCTAATTTTTCTGTAGATAAAAGGTGTTTGCTTCTAATGTCTTCTAAAAAACAGGTAATTTCTTTTTGTATGATGCTATAAATTTCATCAGTTTCTAGATATAGGTTACTTATTGTTTTTACAAACTCTGTGGTTGTGTTTTTTATCTCCGGAATTTGTGGGATAATTCGTTGTCTCCGTTTTCCGTTGAAAATCATAAACAAACCTATGCTTATCAGCATCAATACCCAAGCCCATTTTAATGGTGGTTGTGAGTATATATATATCAAAGTAGAATCTCCAATGGATGTAACTATTTTTTGGTTTTTATTGAAATATGTATTTGAATTTGGCAGATATGAAATAAGTTGATTGATGTAATTTGTGTTTTCAGATTGTAACAGTTGATAGTTTGTAAATACTTCTGGATTGGTGTGGATATAGAATAATCCTTTTTGAAAGGGAATTGCTATAAAATTTATTCTTTTTTTATAATTATAGCTTGTACTATATCCTAGTTTTCTAATTAATAGCGTGTCCTTTATATAGCTTTTGATATAAATATTTTTTTGTATGTACGTAATGTCACCTGAGTGATTGTTAAAGCCTAAGTAAATAGTGTCTTTTCCAAGTTGAGTAGTATAGGGTTTTGTTTGGAACTTTAATGTATCCATGATGTAATTTGGGAATTTTCTTGCGGATAGGAATGCTTTATTCCCTCGCTTTACAAAATCCAATAACCTATCAAATGAGGCTTCGTCTATTTCATTTTTTAGGTTGATATTTATATAGTTATGATGTAAAGACAAGGTGTCTAAATCATAGTTTGTATAAGTTTCATAAAAAGTATTCCTTATTTTTTTGATGCTTTTATTCGGGAAAAAGAACGGCAATTGTTCATAGAAAATTTTTGTATCTAAGGGGTTGGTTTGCTTTTCATTATATGTTGGCAGCCAATTAGTTTCTTTTTTATTGTTGGTATTCATTAGAACCACTAGTATAATGCTAAGCGATATAATAATGCTAAAAACCTTTCTATTTGACATGTTGAATCTGGTTTTTAAAGTTTTTAAATATATCAGCAGCTTTGTGGTAGATTGTTTTGTCGATGAAAAATTCCCCATACCAAATATAGTTGTAGTAATAGGAAGCTTTTTTAAAGTTTTCGTAGTAAGCTGAGTTTTCTAGTTCAAATTGATAATCAATATTTGTTTTTTCGGGATGATATTCTATAATTGATTTTTCATTAAGCTGTTTTAATATCCATAAATAGGAATATCGAATTGCCAAACGGTAATTTTCACAATCGATTGAGTTTTCAATAAGTTCTTCGAAATTTATATCTGTGATATTTGATTCAATATCGTTATGTCCTATTTTTCTGGAGGTTTTATTACGGCTAAAAATCCATCGACCTTCTTTATTGTCAATCATTTTAACAAGAAAAAAAATGACAAAACATATTACTAATCCGATAATAATTTTAAATACATAATATGGAATATCAAAGGCGTTTCTTGTTTGAAGCCAACTTTGTGTCAGAGAATCAAGCCAATCTATAAAATTATTTCCTAAATTTGGATTCTGTTCGTAATTATAAGCATTACCATGGTAGTCTTCTTTAAAGTTTTGAGGGATAATTCTTAACTCTTTAGTTGTATTTATTATAGAGTCCAAAGTTCGGTTTTGAGCTTGTAATACAAGACAAAAAAGGAGAAGAGTATATAAATGTAAATATTTATTTTTTAGAGCCAATTTCAGATAATATTTTTTTGTTTACAATATATGGATACACTAAGAAATAATAGGATATTAGAGATAATGTCCCTAAAATGATAAAAACGGCTAAAAATATCGGCATGTCGTTAGCGTATCTTGTAACGTAACCTTCTAATAACCCTGCCGCAAATGTAAAAGGCATGGTTGCAATAACTATTTTTATACTTTCTCTTAATCCGTTTTTAAAAGAAGTTATCCTATCTAGTGTTTTTGGAAACAATATGCTAGCTCCTAAAATAAGACCAGCAGCACCTTCAATAACAATGGCAAAAATTTCCATTGCACCATGTATCCAAATTCCTTTAACACTTTGCCAAAAAACACCTTGTTGTTCAAAAAAGTATTGAAAGGAGCCGAGCATAATCCCATTTTGTAATAAAAAATAACACGTACCAATACCTCCAGTAACTCCGAAAGCAAAACAGGATAAGCCAACTCTTAAATTATTAAAAGTTATTCCGATAAAACTACCCCAGTTAGAGCCGCTTTTATAAACGGCAGTAGGGTTTCCGTTTTCAATATTGTTTAATGTTTCATTTACATAATGGTCTCCTAAAATCAATCTTACAAAGGATTCTTGATGCATCGCAGAAACAACTCCAATTAAGAGGGACACACTAAATATTATAAAGGAATATAGAATATAGCGCCTGTATTTATATAATAAAAGAGGAACCTCAGTTCTAAAGAAGAAGAAAAATTGATTTGTGTCCTGTCTTTTGGTTTTATAAATTTTTTGAAATAATTTTATAGTCAAGTCATTTAAATAAATGACAAGTTTGCTTTTTTTGTAGTAAGTTTGTGCATAGGCTAAATCGTTTATTAAATGTAAGTACAGTTTTGTTAGCTCATCAGGATTACTGTTGTTTTTGTTGATAATATTTTCAAACCGTAACCATTTATCCTTGTTTTGCCTAATAAATGCTATTTCTCTCATAGATTAACAAATAACATCATTAAATGTCAGATATACAAATTACGACTACTCAAAATGTAAATATCAATTTTAAGACTGCCGAATTAGGAGAGCGTATCTTGGCTTGGTTTATTGATGCAATTATTAAATACTCTTATGTTGGGCTTGTTATATGGGGATTGGATATTAATGGACGGTTATCTGAAATTTTCAAGATGGATGATTGGTCGATAGTGGCAATTATTATCATGTTTGGATTTCCTTTTATAATATACACCTTATTTTCAGAAGTGTTTTTAAATGGGCAAACAATAGGAAAGCGCTTGGTTAAAATTCAGGTGGTTAAGATAGATGGCTTTCAGGCAAGTTTTATAGACTTTTTTATTCGATGGGTAATGCGTATTGTTGATGTGAATATGTTTAATGGTGTCGTTGCTATGGTTTCTATAGGTTCAACAAAAAAACAGCAGAGATTAGGTGGCATTGCTTCGGGTACGGCAGTTATTTCAAAAAAGAACAAGATAAATATAGACCATACTATTTTGCAAGAAATAAGAGAAGATTATGTGCCAACCTATCTGTCGGTGATTAAGTTATCTGATAATGATGTCCGAATTGTAAAAGAGTACTATGAACTTAGTAAGGAAAAACAAGATAAGGAAACAATTCTAAAAATTAAAGAAAAAATAATTAATGTGATAGGGGAAAATCCTGTGTCTAATTCTACACCAATTAAATTTATTGAAACGGTTTTGTTGGATTATAATTATTTCACTAAAAACATGTAAAAATAAAAAAGGTCTTTTTGAATTTTCAAAAAGACCTTTTTTATTATGTTTGTTCCTCGTGTTAAGATTCAGAGGTGCCAATTTCATCTAATTCATCTATTGGGTTTTTAGGGTCCGAACCGTATTCGTTTACGCCTTTGTCTCCATCTCTTATAGTAAGTATAATGTTATAGATCGGGAATAATAAAAACCATCCGCTTTTTCCTACATCATGCATTCTTCTAATTCCAACTGAAATACCTGGAACCATAACAGCAATAGAGTAGATCATTGAAATGCCTACTGAAAGACCAATAGTGCTATCTAATACTGATAGAATCATACTTATGATCATATTAAATAATACGAACATCCAATATTCTTTTCTTCTTGCTCTTCCTTTAAAATCAGCATACTTTTTTAGTACAATTAAATACCAATTCATAGTTTTATTTTTTTTTAGTTAATATCGGCAAATATAATATAAATTTACGAGAAAATAATTGATTATTTCATTCTATAAAACGGAGCCAAGCCTGTAAGCCTCCAAGTAGACTATAACAATTTTTAGTAGGATATTTTTCTTTAAGAATTTGTGAGGCAATTAAACTCCTTTGTCCAACTTGACAATAAAAAACAATATTGTCTGCTTTTGCTAATTCGGTTAACCTCTGTTGTAATTGATGTAAAGGAATATGTGTACCACCAATATTAAAATGCTCCCTTTCCATTAATTTTCTTACATCAATAAGTAGAACATCTTCTGTTTCTAATTTTTCTTTTAGCCTTTTAGAATCAATTTCAGTATTATCATAACTTTTAATTCCACAAAAAACATCATAATCAATTAATTTGTCAATTTTGATATTTGGATTTTTATTAAATTTAAGAATATTTTGCTGTAAGTTTAGTGTGTTTAAGGATAATAATTTACCACTCATTATTTCTCCAATACCACAGATTATTTTAAGAACCTCATTTGCTTGGTAACATCCAATAATTCCAGGTAAAACACCTAGTACTCCAATATCTGAGCAGTTTGGGATGCTATTTGCTTTTGGTGGATCAGGAAATAAACACCTATAAGTAGGTCCGTTTTTATAATTAAAAACACTTATTTGACCTTCAAATTTAAAGACGGCTCCAAAAACAAGAGGTTTGTTTGTTAGAACGGCAGCGTCATTGGTTAGATATCTAGTTTGAAAATTATCAGAACCATCTACAATGATGTCGTACTTTGAAAAAATATCCAAGGCGTTTTCAGAGGATAAAAATGAAATATAAGTTTTAAACTGAATATATGGATTGAGTTTAGTTAATCGAATAGCCGCAGCTGTCGCTTTAGGTTTTCCAATATCATCTATTGAAAACAATATTTGTCGTTGTAAGTTGCTCTGGTCTACAATGTCATTATCAATAATACCAATAGTTCCAACTCCTGCGGCTGTTAAATATTGAAGAATTGGACAGCCCAACCCACCAGCTCCAACGACAAGAACTTTACTTTTTTTTAACTTGATTTGACCTTCAACTCCGATTGAATCCAAAATAAAATGCCTGTTGTATTGTTGTTTTTCTTTTTTTGAGAACATAAAGTAGCTGGGTTAATTGAAATAAATAAATACAAAGACTGTGTTTCTTTCGTTTTTAAAAGCCTTCAAAAGTACTTTTTTTTAATTTGGAAAAAAAGAGATGAAATTGTTGATTTTTTCATGAAAAAACCGATTATTCTCATAAATATATTGTATATTGAAGACGTATTATGTTAGTTAGTAGTTGATTATTTGAAGTTCTGTCGTGTCTGATGTTTTTTTGCAGAGAGCGTTGGTCGAAGGATTTAGTACTGCCCCTTGTTTTGGATACTTGATAAGATGTCTTGAATGTTTATGGAATATAAAACTAGTATTATGAAAGTTGAAAATCACTCTTTGAATTCTGGAAAATCTGTTATCTCTAGTGTAGGTGTTTTACATGCAATACATGAGTATTTAAATGAGAAGGCAGAAGGCTTAAGTATGTTTGAAAAAATTATGTTAACCTTATATAGTATGATGACGATGTTTTTTTTGTTCTCTGCTGTTTATTTGGTTTTAACCAAAGGGTTTAAGTTTTGATAAAATAGCACCATTTATTGGTTGTGATTAAATGGTCTAAAAAGTCCAGATTATGCATTGTATAGTTTGGTTTTTTTTTGTGTCCTGTTATGAAAATATATCTTTTTGTGTCTTGGACTGAAAGTGTTTTGTTTATTCGATAATTGTTGTTATCTTTGCAGCGTAAAATCGGGATTATTACAAATGAAGGGGACTTACAAGTCCCCTCTTTTTATACTAAGAGATGAATAAAGAACTTGTTGAACAATTAATAACGGATGCTTTGGGAGAAAATAGCCCTTTGTTTTTAATAAGTTTGGAGTTTTTAGTAGATAATAAAATTTCAATAATTATTGATGGCGATGAAGGAGTTCCGTTAAATGAATGCATTCGTCTTAGTAGAGCGGTAGAGTCTGAACTGGATAGAGAAGAAGAAGATTTTAGTTTAGAAGTGAGCTCCCCAGATGTTACAAAACCATTAATCGTTTTTCGTCAGTTTAAGAAAAATATAGGAAGAACGTTGTCCGTAAAAACGGCAGAAGAAAAAATAGAAGGAAAGTTGGTTGAAGTTATAGGGGACGATATCATATTAAATTGGTCTGCTAGAGAACCAAAGCCAATAGGAAAAGGAAAAGTAACTGTGCAAAAATCAGCTACCATTCCATATAACAGTATTATAGAAGCAAAAGTGAAGCTAATTTTTTAAGTAGTAAGGTGAAATGGAAAATATAGATTTAATAAATTCATTTTCGGAATTTAAAGACGAGAAAAGTATTGATAGGGTAACCTTGATGTCTATCTTAGAAGAGGTTTTTAGAGCTGCGTTGAAACGTAAATTTGGTTCTGATGATAATTTTGACATTATAATTAATCCAGATAAAGGAGATTTAGAAATTTGGAGAAACAGAATTGTTGTAGCTGATGGAATGTCAGAAGACGATAATGAAGAGATTGAATTAGCAGAAGCTAGAAAAATCGAGCCTGATTTTGAGATTGGTGAAGATGTATCAGAAGAAGTGAAATTATATCAATTAGGAAGAAGAGCGATTTTGGCTTTACGTCAAAATTTAATTTCTAAAATTAACGAACACGATAGTACAAATGTTTTCAAACATTTTAAAGAGTTGGAAGGAGATTTGTATACTGCAGAAGTTCACCATATCAAACACAATGCAATTATCTTATTAGATGATGATGGAAACGAATTAGTTTTACCAAAAAGTGAGCAAATCCGTTCTGATTTCTTTAGAAAAGGAGAGTCTGTAAGAGGGATTATTAAAAGTGTAGAGCTTAGAGGTAATAAACCCGTTATTATATTATCTAGGACAGCAACAGGGTTCTTAACCAAATTATTTGAACAAGAAATACCTGAGGTCTTTGATGGTTTGATTACTATTGAAGGTGTTGCGAGGATTCCTGGAGATAAAGCAAAAGTAGCGGTGGATTCTTATGACGATAGAGTTGATCCAGTTGGAGCCTGTGTAGGGATGAAAGGATCTAGAATTCATGGGATTGTTCGTGAGTTAGGAAATGAAAATATTGATGTAATTAATTACACGAAAAATATAGAACTTTTTATTGCTAGATCATTGAGTCCTGCAAAAATTGTTTCTATGAATATAAAGGAACAACCAGTAGATGGTAAAAAAGGTCGAGTAGACGTTTTTTTACGCCCTGAAGAAGTATCAAGAGCAATTGGTAGAGGTGGTGTAAATATTCGTTTGGCAAGCGAGTTGACCGGTTTTGAAATAGACGTTCAAAGAGAAGGTGTTGAAGATGAGGATGTAGAGTTAACTGAATTCTCTGACGAAATCGAATCATGGGTTATTGCTGAATTTAAAAAAATCGGATTGGATACTGCCAGAAGCGTATTAGATAAAGACGTTGATGAATTGGTTAAAAGAACAGATTTAGAGGAAGAAACAATTTTAGATGTTCAAAGAGTCCTTAGGGAAGAATTTGAATCATAGATTACCTAGAGTATAGAGTTTCGTGAGAAACGCAATTTAAATAGAATATTAGAATTCTGAATAGTATGTTGGTTTGTTAGCCAAAATAAGTAAACCAACTATTCAATAATTAAAAATTTATGGCTGAAAATAAAACAATACGACTCAACAAAGTTTTAAGAGAACTTAATATTTCATTAGACAGGGCTGTTGAGCACTTGGCAAACAAAGGAGTGGAAGTAGAGGCTAGACCTACTACTAAGATTTCTAATGAGGTTTATGAAGTCTTATTGGATGGTTTTCAGACAGACAAGAATAAAAAGGCCGCTTCCAAAGAGGTAGGAGAAGAGAAGAAGAAAGAAAAGGAAGAACTTCGATTGGTTCAAGAAGCTGAATTCGAAAAGAAACGTCAAATTGAAGAGTCTCGTAGAGCTGTTGTAAAAGCAAAAGCAGAAAAGCTTGAAATTAAAACAGTCGGGAAGATAAATGTTCCTGGTTCTGTTAATATTGAAGAAAAAGTTCCTGTGGTAGAGGTGCCTAAAGTGGGATCTGTAAAAAAAGAAGAGAAGAAAGAAGAAGTACAATCAGTTGCTGAAGTTAAAGTTGAAAAAACAAAGACGGAAGTTAAAGTGGCTGCTCCTATTAAAAAGGAACGAATAGCTCCTAAAGCAATTGATCAAGCGCAAGAATTTGTTGAAGCAAAACCGACACCAAAGAAACAAGAGGTGAAGGAAGAAGTAAATCCTGAGGATGCTGAAAAATTAACAACGCAATATAAAAAGTTAGACGGCCCTAAGTTAACAGGTACTATAATTGACTTAAAGCAGTTTGAGCGTCCTAAGAAGAAAAAGGAAGTTGCAAAAACAGGTAATGTTGGTGCAGATAAGAAAAAAAGAAAAAGAATTGTAAAACCTGCAAATCCACATTCACGTCAAGGCACACGTCAAGGCGGTGGTCAAAGAGGTCCTTTTAACAGAGGAAGAGGTAGAAATCAAAGATCGAGTCCAGCAGTAAAGAAGGAAGAACCTACTGAAGCAGAAGTGCAAAAGCAAGTTCGTGAGACTCTAGAAAGATTACAAGGTAAATCTAGTAAAAATAAAGGAGCCAAATATCGTAAAGATAAAAGAGATTTACATCGTCAACAATCGGATATAGATCAGGAGTTGGCTGCTCAAGATAGTAAAATATTAAAAGTAACTGAATTTGTTACTGTTGGTGAAGTTGCTACAATGATGGATGTACCTCCAACACAAATCATTTCAGCTTGTATGACTTTGGGAATGATGGTTACGATGAACCAAAGGTTAGACGCAGAAACAATTACCATTGTTGCTGATGAGTTTAATTATGCCGTAGAGTTTATTGGAGCAGAAGTAGAAGAGTCAATTCAAGAAGAGATAGATTCAGAAGAGGATTTATCAACAAGATCTCCTATTGTTACGGTGATGGGGCACGTTGATCACGGTAAAACATCTTTATTGGATTATGTTCGTAAAGCAAATGTAATTGCTGGAGAATCAGGAGGGATTACACAACATATTGGTGCTTATTCTGTTGAATTAGCAGGTGGTCAAAGAATAGCTTTCTTAGACACACCAGGGCATGAGGCCTTTACCGCGATGAGAGCACGTGGGGCACAAGTAACGGATTTAGTAATTATTGTAATTGCTGCTGATGATGATGTGATGCCACAAACAAAAGAAGCAATAAGTCATGCGCAAGCAGCAGGTGTACCTATCGTTTTTGCAATTAATAAAATTGACCGTCCAGCGGCAAATCCTGATAATGTGAAGCAACAATTAGCTTCTATGAATTTATTAGTAGAAGACTGGGGAGGTAAGATTCAATCTCATGATATTTCTGCTAAGACAGGACAAGGAGTTGATGAATTATTAGAAAAAGTATTGTTAGAAGCTGAAATCTTAGATTTGAAAGCTAACCCTGACAAGAGAGCAACGGGAACTGTTGTGGAAGCCTTGTTGGATAAAGGTAGAGGATATGTATCTACAATTATGGTACAAGCAGGTACTTTGAAAATTGGAGATTATATATTAGCAGGTAGACATAGTGGTAAAGTAAAAGCTATGTTTGATGAAAGAGGGCAGAGTTTAAAAGTAGCTGGTCCATCCACTCCTGTATCTGTGTTAGGTTTAGACGGAGCTCCACAAGCTGGAGACAAATTCAATGTATTTGAAGATGAAAGAGAAGCAAAACAAATTGCTTCAAAACGTTCTCAGTTGCAAAGAGAGCAGTCTGTAAGAACGCAGAAACATATTACTTTAGATGAAATTGGACGTAGAATTGCATTAGGAGACTTTAAAGAATTGAATATTATTCTTAAAGGGGATGTTGATGGTTCTGTAGAGGCTTTAACGGATTCTTTCCAAAAACTTTCAACAGAAGAAATTCAAGTGAATATCATTCACAAGGGTGTTGGTGCAATTACAGAGTCTGATATTTTATTAGCATCTGCTTCTGATGCTATTGTAATTGGATTTAATGTTCGTCCATCTGGTAATGCTAGAGATATTGCAGATAAAGAAGAAGTTGATGTAAGAATGTACTCCATCATTTATGATGCAATTAATGATTTAAAAGACGCAATGGAAGGTATGCTTTCTCCTGATATGAAAGAGGAAATTACTGGAACTGCTGAAATTAGAGAAGTTTATAAAATATCTAAAGTTGGTAATATTGCAGGATCTATGGTCTTGACAGGTAAAGTAATGAGATCATCTCAAGTTCGAATTATTAGAGATAGTATTGTTGTCTTTACAGGTGTATTTGAAGCCTTAAAACGATTTAAAGACGATGCTAAAGAAGTTGCTAAAGGTTATGACTGTGGTATGCAAATTAGAGGATTTAACGACATAAAAGTCGGTGATATCGTTGAAGCTTATCATGAAGTAGAAGTTAAGAAGAAGTTGAAATAAGAACTCTTCAATTAAAATAAAAAACCTCATTAGTTATCTATGAGGTTTTTTATTTGCTTAAATTTAAATATTAATCTGACTTTTATTGGAGTATATTATTATAGGTTTTTTCATAAGAAAGTGAAGTCGTATATTCAACCACTCTGAAATTCATTTGGCGCAACTATCAACTCGGAACCAATAGTTCTTTAATTAATATATTTTTTTGTATCTTTATTGATGGAAAAAACAGACTTACGAAGCAAGACCGTTGCAAGGTACATGACAAAAACAAATATCCAAACTTAGGATATAAATCATTGTTTGTTAGCTTATTAAGATGTATATTCAAGCCATGAAACTACAAATAACACCTACTTTTGCAGATAGCATTTGTGATTTACG